>JBDRSZ010000387.1:0-2104 GCA_043824415.1 bacterium
GGGCATTCCGTCGAGCACAAAGCCGACAAACTTCGTTTGGCCGGCTTCGACAGAGAGGATCCGCTCCACTTCCGAACCCGCTCCCCCGCCCATCCGGAAAGTCACCTGCAAAAGTCCACTGGCAGGTTCAGGATTCGTCACCGTAAATCGCACCTGATAACGGGTTCGGTTTCTATCCAAAACTTTATACCCGTCCACATGGGTGATGAGAAACCCGGGCAGGCTCTTCCCTGAATACCATTCTTCGATTTGAGCCTCAAAATCGATACCATACCCATCCTGTAACATCCTGATAAAATCGTTCGCTTCCAACACTTTGAACCTGTGAGCCTTCAGAACCTCGTTGAGAAACGTTTTAAAAGCCTCCTCCCCCATTGCACTTTCAAGCCATGAAAACAAATAATTCCCCTTGACTTTTAACGCGTCATCGACGAGTTCTTTTTTATCTGCATCCTTCAGCAGTTCTGCGAGGTTTTGATCCGCCAGCGCCAGGCTGACTCTCTCATCGTCGGTCAATCCGGTAAACATCCGCCTGAATTGAACCATCGGACTTTCCGTCCGCTTGAGAATGAAAGACTCTAACGCCACATTCAGAAGGGGCCATTTCTCCGATCCGATGTGGTATGCGTAGCCGTAAAAATTCGAATATACCGTGAACCTCTTCTCAATGCTGGGCATTTCATCGCTGTCAGACCGGCCTCCCATACTTTGATCTAACAGCGTGGACGAAGCGAACCGCCTGAAAGCCATCGTTTGCATCTCGGCCGGCGTGGTCACCTGGTTGCTCCGCTCCATTCGTCGCTCCATTTGTCGCATTGTCCGGCGGAAATCAGCGCCAGGCATCATCATGCCTCTCTCAGGCAGAAAAATCATCTCGGGCTGAACTGTCTCCATCGTCTCGGTCCAAAGACGCGGATAGGCCATGAATTGCACGGGCACTTCGACCAATGAGAATCGGGAATAAGGATACGTAAATTCGATGCGATTCTCAAAATTCTGTTTCATGTCCCGAATCAGAACCGACAGCGTATCGCTCAGCTCACCCAGATAAGGAGTGAAATAATCGTGGCCTTTCATCATCAGGAGACTGTATTCAACCGAATCGACAGAGAGCGACCTTTTTTCATAATCACCGATAACAAGAGAAAGCTGCGGCAGAGGCACTTCAGGCTCAAAAACGAACGAACCCTCCCCTTGCTCGGTCACCGCACCCTGCGAAAAAGCAGTCAGGCCCGGCGCCGTGTCCACGCGGAGCTTGAATCGAATAAAATCGTAAGCACGCTCCTCGGGACGCTTGGGACTGAACGAAACACTGGCCTGAGGATACCAGCCGGTTTCAGGCGTGAGGAGAACATACCCGGGCGTGATGAAGGCGTGCCGTTTATCCATTTGATACATCCAAACGTGATAATCACGCCCTCTGAGTTCGGCATCCGCATCCAAGTAACACGCCTCCTCCGCGATAACACCGCTGTATCGAATCGTCAGCGAATCCGAGGAAAGCGGTAACAGCGGAGCCTGGGAATTCACAAAAAGCAGATGACGATCCCGGTCGAACGAAACCGCCTTGCCCCCATGTTCAACTCCATCCACGCGAAGTCCCGGATTCAAACGGAAGACGTATCGGTCGATGGGCTTATCCGTCTGATTCTGAAAAACGACATTTGCCCTGCAGTCGATTTCCCCGCCATGATGCGAAAGATGGATCTCTTGACTCTGGAGTGAGACTCGAGCCGCGTCAACCCACCGGTCGTTCAGTGCCAGCATCTCCTGCCTCAACCGGTCGCTCTTTTGAATTCGGGATATGTACGCACCTCCGAGCCACAACCCGCAGCCTCCGAAGAGAATAATGAAGACCAGTGCTGAGCGTTGCATGGACATCGATTGGGGTAGACGCCTCAGCAGGCGGATCGTCGCGAAAATGAACGCCAGTCCCAGGAAAAGATAGATGCCCCGATGGATGAGGATCTCTCGGACATTCCCGAATCCCACGAAATCGGAATACACAAGAGGCACTTTGAATGCCATGTAATCGAACAAGTGATGAAATTTATTGCCCAGGAAGAACAGCGTCGTGGCGATGTATCCCAAAAGCACGATGAAC
>JBDRSZ010000388.1:0-10052 GCA_043824415.1 bacterium
TTTCCCGAACGTCCTTGCGGCGCGTTCCCAATCTACATCGCAGAGCGCCACGATGTTTTGCTCGGCCACAGACAATGCATCCATGTTGTCTGAACCTCTGCCTCCTGCGCCTATACCAGCGATGTTCAACGTGTTGCTCGGCGCTCTCTTCCCCAAAACCTTGCTCGGAACGATAAGGAAAGCCGTAGCAGCGGACATGCTCCCCAAAAATTGACGGCGGGAAATCCGCATGCTCCCGCTCTTTATCTTCGTCTCAATATCCATTTGAATCCCTCCTCGACCAACGGGCCTGAATAAAGAAAGATTCTCACATCCGAACACTTTTGTGCGATATTATCCTTCCCCGAAAAATTTTTCTAAAATCGGAATAAGCTGACCGATGAACCGACCCGGATCTCCCTTGAGCTTGCCGCTGAACATGTCCGCGTTGACCTGCATCGCAACCGCAATCTTCCACTTGGGGAAATACGACATCTGGGTCTGATATCCGGGGAAGATGCCGCTGTGGCCCAACATGAACCCGAAAGGTGTTTTGAAGACCATCACGCCCAGTCCGTAGCCCGCCTCGGACGGTTGACCCGTTCGGAAGTCCACGACCTTCAGCATCTCTTCGAGTATGGCACTCGAAAAGACCTTGCCCTCGTACAACAGCTTCGCCCATCGCGCCAAATCCAGGCTGGTCGTGATCAAACCGCCTCCACACCACTCGAACTGCGGATTTACAGGATACACGCCGTCCGCATTCACCTTTCCAGGAAGCTTGAACGGAGGCGTCTTGTCCCCCGTATAACCGGTCACAAGGCCTTCAAGTATGCGCTTGTCCGACGGACTCGTGTTCTTCAAGGCAAACGGCTTCAGAATCCGAGTCTCCAGTTCCTCGTAGTACGTATTCTTGCATATTTTTTCGATGATCATACCCAGGACGATATAATCCGTGTCCGAGTAGGACCATCCTTTATCGGCCGGATGCGCGGGCGGATCGTCGAATACGAATGCAAGAAGCTCCTCGGGTTTCCAGACTTTATCGGGCAATGCGATGAGTTGGTCGAAAAAAGTCTCTTTCAAAACGTATCTGGGCAGGCCGCCAGTATTGCGCATGATCATACGCACCGTGATCTCGTCGTGATTGGGGAGATTCGAGAACCAAGATTCTTCCCCGAGATAGACACTGACCTTCTCATCCAGTGGAAACTTGCCCTCCTCGACCAACTGCAAGGCCACCGCCGCCACGAACGTCTTGCCCGTGCTGCCCGCGTGAATATCCGATCCAAGGGGTTCATCGGTCGTTTCTCTTCCACATCAGCGAAGCCCGTCGTAAAAACCAACTCGGTTCCATCCTCCAATACAATGCCCAATGTCGCCCCAGGGAAGAGTCCTGCTGCGTGCATTGAATCCAATTTTGCTTGGACAGTCTCTTGAAAAGCAGAAAGAAGCTGTTCCTGCCCAAAGCCATTGATAAAAACAATGATACTGAGAATAATCGTTGACACAATAGCCGTAGATTTCAATCGTATTCTCATCGGATTCCCTTTTTCGTTTCGTTAAAAGAAAATATATCGAAATCATCATGTAAAAACAAGAATAAAACAAATCAGCCTTAAGTGAAGAAATTGCTTTCTGCTAAAAAATGAAGAGGAGCGAAGCATTCATGCCTCGCTCCTCTTACGTGGAGCTGACCGGGCTCGAACCGGTGACCTCTTGACTGCCAGTCAAGCGTTCTCCCAGCTGAACTACAGCCCCAAAAACCGTAGAAAGTATACAAAATTCAGGCTCTAAAATCAAGCCCTTTTTCTCTCTATTCTCTCTATTCCTCCTATCGATGAATCACTCGGATGACATCATTGTAAAGGATAAAAATCATCAAACTCAGGAGGAGAAACATGAACACCTGCTGGATAATTAATTTAAGCTTAATGGGGATCTGTCTTCGAATAATGCCCTCGATACTCAAGAACAGCATGTGTCCGCCGTCCAAGACTGGAATCGGAAGCAGGTTGAGGATGCCTAAATTAATGCTGAGAAAAGCCATGAAGAGGACGAGTGATCCCAAGCCCAATCGGGCGCTCTCTCCGGCGAGCTGAGCGATGAACACCGGTCCGCCGATGGAGCGGATCGATTCCTTCCTCGTAACCAGTTTAACGACTGTGCCGAAGATCAACTTTGAAAAATAAAACATCGTCGCTCCCCCGGTCGCGAAAGCCTTGCCCGGTCCGACACGACGCATTTCCATCTTCGGCCAGATACCGATCTGACCATAAGACTCCGTTACCTCCGCGTTCGTACTCTGTGCGGTATCCGGGACTACCGTTGTCACGAATGCAGAGTCGACGCGTATCAATCCGATGGATAAAGATCGCCCCGGAGAACGTCTGATAGTCTTAGTCATCTGCTCCCACGATGACACGCTCTGGCCGTCGATAGATATAATCTTGTCTTCCGGGCGAATTCCCGCTCGTTCCGCAGGCATGCCCTCGACCAGACTTCCTACGGTCGTTCCTGGAATCTGTTCGGCTACGCCGTAAATCAGAGTGGCGCAGACAAAAACAGCCAGCGCAAATCCGATATTCATCAGTGGACCTGCCAGAACAACCAGAACACGTTGTATCCACGGTTTCGACCGGTACTCCCAGGGTTCCGGCTCTTTGCTCAACTGTTCTTTATCCAGACTTTCATCCACCATCCCGGCGATCTTCACGTATCCTCCGAACGGTATCCAGGAAAGGCAGTACTCCGTGTCCCCGATTTTTTTGCCCACTATCTTCGGAGGATAGCCCAATGAGAAGCGGTCAACCCGTATCCGGAACAATTTTGCTGCTAAAAAGTGACCCAATTCATGAACTAAAACCAAGACACCCAAAACAAAAATCGTCGCTAAAATAGTAATCATCATCCGTCCTCACAGACTCGGTACGATTTCCGATAACACAATTTCTCTTGTCCAGCGGTCCGCTTCAAGAATATCCTCAATGGCCGGATCTGGAATGATATCGTGAAGATCCATCGCCTTTCGGATAATTTCTGGAATTTGTAAAAATCCGATCCGGCCCCTCAGAAAAAGATCGACAGCCACTTCATCGGCTCCGTTCAACACTGCTGAAGCGGTGCCTCCCCTCCTAAGCGCTTCGTAAGCCAGGTCCAGCGCATGAAACCTTTCCATGTCGGGCGGAAAGAACGTCAGCTCGTGCGCTCTCGTAAAGTCCATACGTCCGTACTCTCCGGCCCATCGCTCCGGGTACGTCAACGCGTACAAAATGGGTATGCGCATGTCCGGCACGCCCATCTGCGCTTTGATCGAACCATCCGCGAATTCTACCATCGAGTGGATGACCGATTGCGGATGGATGACGACCTCGACTCTATCAGGTTCCATTCCAAAGAGCCAGCGCGCCTCGATCACCTCCAACCCCTTGTTCATCAGCGTCGCCGAATCGATCGTCACTTTTTTACCCATCGACCAGTTGGGGTGGGCCAGAGCTTCATCCACGGTCACACGATTCAATTCAACTCGCGACCTGTTGAGAAAAGGACCCCCGGACGCCGTTAGAATGATCCTCCGCACCCATTCCGCAGATTCCCCCCGCAGACATTGAAACACGGCGCTGTGCTCGCTGTCAATCGGAATGAGAGACAAACCCCGCTTACTTATCTCAGCTGTTACAAGCTCCCCCGCCATAACCAGTACTTCTTTGTTGGCCAACGCGATGGATGTATTCGCCTGCACGGCACGCATCGTAGCTTCCAGGCCGACGCTTCCTACCAAAGCGTTGATCACAAGGTCCTCATCGCCGCTTCCGGCAGCTTCAAGCAGCCCTTCCTTGCCCCAGAGGAGCGCGACGCCCAATCCGTTAAACCGATCTTCCCATTCCCTCCGGTCGACCTCGCCCGTGATCACGACACGTCGAGGCCGAAACTTCTCGGCCTGAGTAAACAACAAAGCCGCATTGCGGTGCGTTGTTAATGTTACGACATTAAAACGCTCTTTGTTGCGGTCGACCACGTCCAGTGTCTGTCGTCCGATGGAACCCGTGGCCCCCCATACGGAAATTCGTTTTATCATATCTTCGGTTCTTTCAATACCTCACATAAAGCCGACCTTACATTCCTCCCCATCGGTCCATTCCATTCACGACCCAATCAGTACAGGGGTCATTCGTCCCTTCAGCCAGTCGCAGATACCTTCCCATTCGATAATAAAGAATATTTCTCTCGATACAAACAGGCCTGCTCTGTCTCCTCTGCGGAAAATTCGCCATCCTCGAATACGATGTCCAACACTTCCACCATCCCTTCCCTGAGAGCTCCGACGGTCTCCTCCCATCGCACGTTCCTGTTCAGATACTTACTCATGGAAATCGTCTTTTCCTCCATCGTCCTTCGCAACCGGGTTCTCTCCTCAGAAGCCAACCCTTGAAGATACATCGGCAATCCAAGATGAGCGTCTCCGGTCAGAATCGATCCGTGCTGAAGCAAGCCTCCCGATAGTTTCCTCTGCGCACTCCCCACGAGTTTCCTCCCCTCCACAACGACTTCGTGCTTCGCCGCCGCAGAAAAACAACTGACAGACGGCAACGTCCGATAATGGGAACGCATGTCCAACGACCGCCTCTGGAGTTCCGCAGGAACGCCCAGCTTCCGTATTCCTTCGGCCAATCCCTTCCCTATCATGTTGTAAGCATCCCCGACGCTCCGGCCTAAAAAAGAATGCCCTTCGGGGATGACGGCCGCGTATGTCACTTCCTCCGCGTGAAAAACAGCCCTCCCCCCCGTCGGGCGTCGTACCACGTCGATTCTATCCCGGCGACACGCATCGAAGTCGATCGCTTCCGCCGACTGATGGTAGCCCAATGAGATGCAGAATGGCTTCCACCTGTAAACGCGAAAGGTGGGCCGTCCGGACTTAAGAGCACATTCTAAAACGGCCCGATCAACAGCCATCTGTGTGGCTCCATCATCCGGGCCGCTCTCTATCCATCGCCATGCTTGCATCGGGAAAATCCTATAGAAGAAGCCCCCTCTCGCTTTTCTTAATAAAATCCAAAACGATCTGCGTCTCTGGGGTCATTTCCATTTCCGAACGAATCCTTTCCAATGCCTGACTCGTATTCAGTTTAGACCTGTACAGAATACGGTAAAACTTCTTGAGGGACCCAATTGCCTCCTCAGAAAACTCCCTGCGCCTCAACCCGACGGTATTCAGACCATTGTAAGCCAACGGCTCTCTCGCCGCCAAGATATACGGTGGCACATCCTTACTAACACGGCACCCGCCTCCGATGAAGGCATGCTGTCCCACAGTGCAGAATTGATGGATGGCAACGAGCCCTCCAACGATGACCCAATCCTCAAGTGTCACGTGCCCCCCCATTTGGACCCCGTTGGCTAAAATCACTCGATCCCCGATAAAACAATCGTGCGCCACATGGGAGTACGCCATCAAGAAACAATCTCTTCCGATCCGCGACTTTCCCCGGTGCTTCGTGCCCCGATTGAGATCACAATACTCGCGGATGACCGTGTTGTCCCCGATCTCCAACGTCGTCATCTCGCCGCCGAATTTGAGATCCTGGGGTTTTGTTGAGAGAACAGCTCCATGATGAATCTTGCAGTGATTCCCTATACGGGCTCCATCTGCGATCAGACAGTGAGAATCAATCTGGCTGCCTTCTCCGATGTGTACATCCCCCTCGACGATAGAATACGGACCGATTGACACATTCTCAGCCAGTTCGGCTTTCTTATTCACAATGGCCGTAGGATGAATACCAGACAAATATCCTCCAAAAAAGACAATACCGTCTATCGGTCCAGGATGACACCCATGAATTCCGCTTCACACACCAATTCCCCGGATACGTATGCGCGACCCGTCATTTTATACGAGGTCTGACGAAATCGGCCCATCTCTACCTCGAGCTGGAGCTGATCACCGGGATATACGGGCTTCCGGAACCGAACATTATCCATGCTCATAAAATAGGCCACTTTCCGCTCCGGGTTCTCGATGGCTTCCAAAAGGAGCACGGCCCCTGTCTGAGCTATCGACTCCACGATGAGCACGCCCGGCATGATGGGATGGCCGGGAAAGTGTCCCCTGAAAAAAGGTTCGTTGTACGAAACGTTCTTCACGCCGACGACGCGTTCTTTGGGAACCAGACCGATGATTTTGTCCACCAGGAGAAAAGGATACCGATGCGGAAGGATCTTCTCTATCGCTTGGATATCCAGGACAACGCCCTTTTTTGTCGGCCGTGATTGATACTTGCTCATGATCTGTTTTTTCTTGTACACCTTCCGAATCTGTTTCACGAGTTCGACATGAGTCGCATGGCCGGAACGGGCCGCCATCACGTGAGCTTTGAGAGGCACACCCAGGAGAGCCAAATCACCGATGAGATCTAAAGTCTTATGCCGGACGGGTTCGTTGTAAAACCGGAGGGGATTTCCTCCTAAAATGCCATTCTCCCCAAAGACCACCTCCTCATTCAGACCGAATCGGTTGGCCAATGACTTCCTTTCCGTCTTATTCAACTCACGGTCGATGATGACGACCGCATTGTCCAGACTCCCTCCCTGAATCAGACCTTGATCATGAAGTTCCTCCACTTCGTGAAGAAAACAGAAGGTTCGCGCAGGCGCAAACTCACGCACGAACTCATCCGCCAAGGAATACATCACGGTGTATTGCGTTCCTAAAGCAGGATTCTTATAATCCACCATGAACGTGATCTGAAGTTCGTCCGACGGAAAGACAACCATATCAATGCCTTTCTCTTTATCGGAGTACGTGATCGTTTCCTCGATCTCCAAGTAATCCCGCGGAGAATCTTGCTCCACGAAGCCCGCTTTCTGAAGAATCTCTACAAAAGGAAGGGCGCTTCCGTCGCCGACGGGCGGTTCGTTCGAATCGACTTCGACCAAAATATTATCCACCTCAAGACCGTAGATGGAGGCCAAAACATGCTCTACCTGCCTGATATGAACCTTGCCGACTCCCAAAGTCGTGTCCCTGAAGTTGTCCACGACATGCTCGATGTCGGCTGGAATCTCAACGCGTTCTTCCAAATCCGTTCGAAAAAAACGAATGCCGGTGTTTGGTTCCGCCGGTCTGAATGTGATGGTCGTCTTATTCCCCGTATGCAAACCCATCCCCGATAACGAAACGGATTTTGCAATCGTTCTCTGATTTTTCAGCATTCCTTCCTCATCGATTCTTCCAGTCTCTGAATTTTCTCCCTCAATTCCTTGATCTCTTTTAAAACGTGCGGGAGTCTCCTCTGTGCGGCGATTATTCGAAATTCCTCCGCGTGAGGTCTGGCGGGATAGCCGAACATGTACATTCCCGCTGGAACCGATTTATTCACTCCGGATTGAGCTCCGATGGCCGCGCCGTCTCCCACTTTCAGGTGACCCGCAAATCCTACCTGGCCCCCAACACGTACTCCTTTCCCGATGTGGGTGCTCCCCGAAAGTCCTGCCTGCGCCGCGATGACCGTATCCTCTCCGATCGTGCAATTGTGACCCACCTGAATCAGGTTGTCCAGCTTGGCTCCCCGTTTTATCCGGGTTTCTCCCAATGTCGCACGGTCGATCGTGGTGTTGGCGCCGATTTCCACGTCATCCTCGATAACGACAGTGCCAATCTGAGGAATCTTATAATACTTGCCCTCCTCCGGCGCGAAACCGAATCCGTCGCTCCCGACAACCGCTCCATTGTGAAGTATCACCCGATCGCCGACAACGACTCTCTCGCGCAGACATACATGCGCGTGGAGCGTACATCCTTCCCCAACAGTCACATCATCCCCCGCGACGACGCCCGGCATAAACACCGTTCCGTCGCCGATCCGACATCTCCGGCCGATCACGACATAAGGACCGATGGACAAATCGTTCCCAAGGGCCGTCCCCTCTCCGATGATGGCTGTTTTGTGAATCCCTTTTTCAATCAAAGGTTTGGAAGGATGGAACAACGACACAATCTGAAGAAAAGCATAGTACGGATTTTTCGTACGAATCAGGAATTTTCCACCGGCTTCCGTGACATCCATCGGAACAATCACGGCGGAGGCATTCGACGTCTCCAAAAACTTGGCGTACTTGGGATTGGCCAGGAAAGTAATTTCGCCCTGTCCGGCCTCCTCGATCTTGGCCACGCCCGTAATCTCCGCCTCCCCATCCCCAACAATCTCTCCCCCCACATTCCGAGCGATCTCCGACAGTTTCATGCGCATGAAAGAATCCCCGCTTTCATCTTTTCGTCTCCGCAGGAGTTCCCTTTTCCAGCTCTTCCAATACCTTATCCGTCAGGTCGTATTTCTCTTGAGCGAACAACAGATTTCCCTGCACGGAATCGAATATAAAATCGTACCCTTCTTCCTTCCCAATCTTGTGAATGGCGGTGTTGATCTGCTCGTATACGGGATTGAGTAATTCCTGTTGACGCCTGAAATATTCGCCCTGCTGACCCCACTTCTGATCCTGAAACTGTTGAATCCTCCGAACCTGAGCCTGCATTTCGTCCGTCATCTCTCTCTTTTTCGCATCGCTTAAAAGAAGACTCTGCTGATCGAGTTGTTCCTGAAGGCCACGAAGCTCATCGTTCATCCTCTGCATCTCCTGACCCCATTTGACATTCTCATCTTCCAATTTCTTCTGAGCCTCCATAGCCGGAGGGAATGTCGAAAGAATTTTTTCAGAATCGATATACCCGATCTTAGATTGAGCCATCAGACCCACGGATCCGAGCACTCCCAATACCGAGAGCATCCATACCCGCCATAATCGTTTTTGACACACACCTTCCTCCTATGGCCGAACGATTCTAAAGCCTATTTTTTATCCGGCTTGACTGCCGTCGTCACAACCCCCAATTCTTTTAAAATTTTATCGGTCAGGTCGTACTTCTCTTTGACGTCTAAAAAATTCAGGGAGTCCATGATGAAATCATATCCCTCGGTATCGCTGACTTTTTTGATCGCCGCCCGGATTTTATCGTTTACGGGAGTCAGGAGTTCCTCCTGCCGCTTCGCCAATTCTTGCTGTTTGTCCTGATATACTTGCTGTAATCTCGCGTACATCGCTTGAATTTCCCTCGCCCTGTCCTGCTTCGCTTTTTCACTCAGCAGAAGGCTCTGCTGCTCCAGCTGCTGCTGGCTCGTACGGATCTCGTCTTCCATCCTCGCAATCTCCTTTTGGATGGCGCCCTGTTCCGTCTCCATAGTCTTCTGAGCATCGATTGCGGGCTGGTACGTGGTGTACACTTTTTCGATGACCACATATCCGAATTTCAACTGAGCCACAGCCGATCCCGCTCCGAACAGACCCACCACTATCACCATGACAACGAACAGCACAATGCGTTTTGTAAACACGCCAACCTCCATCTCTTAGTTCAGCCTTATTAAAATCCTATGAAACCCTACTACTTACCGATCACCGTTTACTTTTTACCGCCGACTGCCTACTGGTTATTGATTACTGCCCATTACTTACTTCTTACGGGTCATATGCAAAATGAACATGCACCCCTTTTCATGAGTTTTTGTTTAGTACGTTCGTTAATGCAGAAGTCTGTTTCTTTAATCTTCTGAAGATAATCATCTTGTTCTATTGAAACGGTTAGAGTCTCTGTGAGGAGGTTCCATTCAGCAATGACAAAGAAGTTGATGTAAGGGGACGGAAGTTTGACCTCCTCGTTTAGAACATCAATGAAGCCGTGTCCCGGGGAGCTGTCGCTCTCTCGTACTTGACGCAAGAAATAGACACGCGGGATGAAGTTCTTTCTGTCTTTGGAGTATTCAGGATGTTTGTATGACGTGTAACGAAGCGACGACTCGTTGAACCATTGCAGTTGGCGATCAACATCTTCGAGTGATTCAAATGAACGCCTGTTCCAGAAGTGGCGGGCGAAGACGCTGTTGTTGCCTTCAATGGATGCTTGTGAAAAAGGCCGTCTGGGAACTGAGAAAACCGGACAGACTTGTCGTCCCAACAGGTAAAGTATGGTTTTGCTTAAAGAACGTTTTCCTGAAAGACTTCCAATGAAAGTGGCT
>JBDRSZ010000389.1:0-9653 GCA_043824415.1 bacterium
AAAAAGAAAAGAAGAATAAAAAAGGTATAAAAGAAGAAGAGAAAGAGAAGGAAGATTAATAGTTAAACATCGTTAAATTTTATTTTTTATTGGAGGCAGCGTCGTTTGTGGGCTGCCTTTTTTTCTTGGATTTTGCTAAGAAAGGTGCCTTTTTCGAAGGGATTTCTAATAGAATTCCTTTATTGCTGAAAAAGAAGAGATCTCCCACAGTCAAACCGATGGATTGGCGGAGGGGGCGCCAATTGTCTCGATAGGCTTCGTTGTCGACGACAGTCCCGTTTTCCTCTTTCATGACGAGGCGAACTCTCTGCGGATAATTCCGGTCGATCATGAAGGGAGAGTGTGTTGTGTAGATGAGCTGATTTTTCTGGGAGAGATTTTCCAGCAGGTTGGTGAGGTCTTTCTGTCCGGAAGGATGGAGGTGAAGCCCTGGTTCATCCAAGAGGAAAAAATATTCATTGGCTTTGGCTTCGTTCGTCGTTGCGATGAAGTTGATGTAGAAGGACAGATACCACAAGAAACCGAGAGACCGAGTCTTGGGAGTGTCGTAGACTGTCGTCGCATCGCTGAAATCGACATAGAGCAACTTTCCGTTCACTCTCAACTTGATTTCGAGACTGGGTTCTTGGGTCCAGACCTCACGGATGCGTGTTGTGATTTCCCGACTGGCTTCTTCAGCAGCACGCCTGCCCTTGGTCGAATCTTGGAAGATGAGTTCCGGGTCTTCGATGCCTCCGATTTTCAGAAGATTTTTCTCCGTACTGGGTATGTCGCTCTCCTTAAGAAGCGTGTCCAAGTCGATGCGATCTTTGATGACGGAAATCGTATCGAAATAAACGATTTTTGGAAGAAATTCGAAGAGAGATTTCGCGTTTCCGATGGTGAGTATTTTATCGTTCGTCTGCACTTTGTAATCGGTGCTGCGAGGCCCCTCTCTCCTCAGGATGAAAGAATCCAAGTTGCGGAAGCCTTCGTATACCTTGATGAGTTTTGTCTGTTCTTCCCTGGAGAAGTGGGTCAATTCCAATCCGATGTGGGGAGGTTTTCCAGCCTGATAGAAATCAGAGTACTGACAGGTGTGTTCCGTGCTCAGGGTGACGTCAGGGCGGAAGTATTCTATGGTTTTAAGTAAGTTCGTCTTGCCGGACTCGTTAGGACCGATGAGAACGGTGATTTTTGGGTCGAGGGGCAGAGTCATTTGGCGGATGGATTTGAATGCCTGAATGTGTACTTTTGATACTATCATACAGACTCCATTTTTTAATCTCCTCCAAATTACACATCTTTCGGAAAAATGCAAGTAAAAAAGATATTTATTGAGATAAACAGGCATAAAAAAAGCCGACGACTGGTCGGCCTTTTAGTAATGCTTTTATAACGTTTTTCTCAATATTCTATATTCACAGATAAGCGGAATTCTCTACCCGGGATAGGGTAGCCTTCAAGGATATAGACGGACCCGTTGAGCAGGTTTTGGACTTGTACTTTCGTTCGAATGGTCAATTCCGACAGGACGAACACATAATTGATGTTTCCGTTGAGCAATTTGTACGCGGGCAGAGATGTGGTGTTGTCGGCCGAAGTGTATCGTTTGCCGACGATTCTGTAATTCAGATTCGCGTCAAAGCGCCCCAGGGTCAAGCCTGCCGATACGTCGAATTTGTGATCCGGGCGGTAGATGAGGCGTTTTTCTTCATCGGAAGAGGAGAGCGTTTTATCCACGGCTTGCATCCATGTGTGGCTCATCTGTAGATAAGCGCGATTGTCCGGGAATCGGAATGTCCACCCACTCTCCAATCCGGAGATACGCGTCCTTCCGACGTTCTTTGGCGTCCAGATCCAGTCGGGTCCAGATTCCCATATGATGAGATCAGTGATATCGTTCCGAAAATAGGTCAAGTCGATCTGGAACAGGTTTGTGCGGATGCGACTGAGGGAAAGGCCGATGTCGAGGTTTGTACCTACTTCCGGCTTCAGGTCCGGGTTGCCGCGTGCGAACGCATCTTCGGGCCAGTAGAGGTCGTTGAATGAAGGAACGCGGAAAGAACGGCCGAGGTTTCCGCGGATTGAGATGTTCGCACTCTGCCCGGAGCTGATGATAAAACCGATTTTCGGACAGACTTGGGATCGCATTTCAGAATACCCGTCCCAACGCATGGCGGGTATCCATCTTATATAAATCGGTTGCCGGAACAAACGAAACGCCCGGCCGATTTCCGACTGGACGTAGAATCCGCGCGTCAGCCGGTTCTGCTCGCCGAGGTCCGTACTGGACAGTCGCTCCTGTCGGATCTCGCCTCCGGTTGTTAATATGAATGCGGAAGTCGGCGTCCATCGGACTTGCGCATCCGCACCGATGATGTTGTTTTCGTGACGGCTGTCGACGGGTATCCAACCGCCGGGGTCATTGAATCGCTGGTCGTTTTTGTGGAGATAGCTTTTCATTTTCATCCGGAACTGAGGCGATACCTGATCTTCGTATTCGAGGGAGGTCAGTCTTCGGTTTTCTTTTCGACGGGCGAGCGGCGTCGGCCAGGTAATGGAACCGGCAGCTCCCCGACCTGACTGGAAGAAGTTGTGGATGAACCGGAGTTCGCTGTGTCGACCGAGACGGATTTTGGATTTAAAGAAGAGGGCGTCTCCGCTGAAATCGTTGTTCTTTCGGATCGAGTCCGCGTTCGTCTCTGCGTGTCGGAATAAGAAATCACCGTTGCTCTGAATGCGATTTAAAGACAGAAAAGACATGACGGGGCCGAGTCTGTGCGACCCGTAGAGGTTTATGCTCTGCGTTCCGAAGGATCCCAGCATGGATCGGATGCCGTAGGCGAATCCTTTGGGAGGGATGGATTCGTTCGTGATCAGGTTGACGGTTCCTCCTACGGCGTCCGTTCCCATGAGGGCCGAGTGTCCGCCGCGGATGATTTCGATTCTTTCGAGACCCTCGACGGGGATGGCGTTGATGTCGACGCCTCCCATCGTGGCGGAGTTGAGACGCTGCCCGTCCAGGAGGACGAGGACGTGGGCGGCTTCAGATCCTCTGATGGAGAGGGTTTTCAGTCCCGCGAAGCCTCCGTTGTCCTTGACAAGTACGCCTCCTGCGGTTTCGACGATCTCTCCGACTGTGTTGCCGTTTTTTTCTTGAAAATGCGCGGTCGTGAATATGTCGGAGGAGACGGATACATTGCTTAAAAGATGGGCGTATCCCGTGGCCGTGACGACGATGGGATTCATGGGAATGACGGTGGGTTCAAGGGCAATGTCGAGCGATGTGTTATCACGGATTTGGATATCGTTGACTGTTTCCGATCTGTAACCGATGACGCGGACAGTGATGGCATATTTTCCGTAAGGGATGTTCCTTAGCGAATAATACCCGCCGTCTCCGGACGCCGTTCCGAAAAGAGTCCCTTCGACGATGATGTTCGCGTCGGGAATGGAGTGGCCTGTTTCTCTGTTTGTGATGTAGCCCGAGATGGATGCTTTGGGTTGGACGTTCGAATGATGGGAATGTGCTGCCTGCAGGATTTGCGTTGAGATGAAAAACGCAGTGATACGTAAAATGTGTTTTGTTTGCATGGGAACCTTCCTTGCTTTCCCTCGAAAGCGGTTTGAGATTCTGGAGATTTTCCGGTCTCCTGGCTCACGGTTCAGACCTACTCGCCAGGCCTTCCCATCCGGCTGTTGCCGGGACAGTGGCATCGTCTGGCTTTCGTTACCGATTACAGTAGCGGGGCTGTGGCGGATTCGCACCGCCTTCCCATTCAAAATCTCCGTCGAGTTGAAATGCAACTTACAGTTGATTTTTTTGCTCTATCACCTCCTTTGAAAATTTAACCACGGAAAACCACAGATAATATGACAACAATCATAAAAAATTTGTATTTTGATCATTCGAATTTGTTTAGGATCTCGGATTTCATGCTTCGGATTTGGTCTCTTCATTCGTATAGTTCCCACGCCATCCCTATGCGTATGGCCTTTTGGAGTACCGGGAATCCGGCGATCCAACCGACTTCCGTTCCAAGGATGTTGTCCACGGCAAATGTGAATGAGGCATTCTGAATGATGGTGATGAATGCTTTGAAGTCGAGAATGAGTCCCGGCCGTTGACTTTGTAGAATGCCTTCATCCGGTATTTCGCCCGCCAGGGTCCAAAATTCAGACCAGTATCGCACACCCAGGCAGAGATGGACTCGGAGATCGTCCTGGAAAAAACGGTGTTCCCAGGATAACGCTCCGTTTCCCCAGAAAGAGGGTCTCTCGAGAAGACTCCCTCCGAGGGCGTCCGTCGCTTTCATCAGGTTGAGGACAAGTACGGCACTGAAACCGGAATAGGGCCCGAATTGGACTTGGGATTCCACACCGCGGAACCGCGCTTCATTTTGATTGGCAAATCGAGAGCTGTCCTCTATAAAGACGCCTTCGATGAGGTTTTTCGAATCCCTGAGGTAACCGCAGAAGGATGTCTGTAGTTTATCCTTCCATTTCCAGCGGATTCCAGCTTCGACTGTCCGGCTGGTTTCCGGCTTCAGACCGATATTGGCTTGGATTCGTCCCACCCGGCTTACGAGGAGTCGTTGGTTCTGTGTCTCAGGAATGGAAGGATAGAAAAGGAGGCCGAACCGTTCACCCAGGGAAGGATCACGGAGACCTTCAGAATAGCCTGCCCAAAGACTGAGGGGAGACTGCGCTTTCCAATTTATATTGTAGGATCCGCGTAAGCGGACTTTTCTGTCTGAAGAAAGATGTGCATGGAATCCGATGACGGCATTCCAGTCGCGGGGGAGTTTTAAGCTGCTCTGGATGAAGCTGTGCGCGACAGTGTCTTTATTTTTTACGCTGTCGGCCGAACTGACTTGACGCCTCTGAGCTCGAATTCCCCATGACAGGGGAACATCGCCCATACGCAGATTCTGTTTGAGAAAGAGCGACGTCGATTCCACGGGAAACAAGCGCTTCGGATGGTGGTCCTGGTCGCGGATCTCGTAGGAGATGGAGGTGTGTTCGACGCCGAAATGATTCTGTAGTATCCCCATATTCCAAAAGGTTTGGAGAGTATGATCGTACCGGTTGCGTTTCAAATGGGGAGTCGTGAGTGTGAGCGTGTCGCCGGGCATGGGCAGGCCGTACGGAAGATCCAGGTCCGATGTGTTTTGCAGAATACTGTAACGGACTTCCATTCCGGACAGGGGGCGAAGCGTGATTTTCGATCGAAATTGCTGGCCTTTGAAGTGTTCGTTGGGAAGTTCCTCTCCGTACTTTTTGAGGAGGACTCCGGACAGGATTTCGAATTTAGTGGTCAGTTTTTGGCCGAAGGTCACGTCCAAATCGCTGAAGTTGTTCTTTCCGGTTCGGTAGACGAATTTCGTGTAAGGCCGGTTGGACTGCAATGTTTTGCTGATGATGTTGACGATGCCGCCGGCCGACGCGAGACCGAAGGGATTGCATGCGGGATAGATCTCGATGCGGTCGATCATTTCGACTGGGATGAGATTCAGGTCGTCCAAACCGGACCAGGGGTCCTCCAACGGGCGTCCGTCGAGGAGGAGGCGGGATTGGCCGTCCACACTTCCGCGTATCCTGCAGGTCGCCCATTGTCCAACGGAACCCAACTCTCTCACCCATAAACCGGGCATTAATGACAGGAGATCTCCGAAATATTTGTAGTTTCTTTTCTGGGCTTCTTCGATCTTGAGGAGGGATGACGGTGCGACTTCAATCAGGGTTTCTTGGGCCTGGATCGTCAAGAGGGGAATAGCCGCAAGCATGACGCACAGAATTCGAGGTCGCTTCGATTTCATCGCGCTTTCTCCGATACGCGTATGATTGTTGGAACGATGCTGAGAAAGATGAGGGTGTTGGAGAGGATGTGGACGGCATAAAATCCGAACCCGTACACGAAACTCCCGATGAGCGTGCGCTGGGAAAATTCGATAAAGAAGATGAAGGACAGCGTCGTCAGCACGGCGAACATGGCCGTGAGTGCAAATCCTGCAAGGCCCAACTGGAGGTGATGCATCCACTGAGGTTGTGTTCTGTGCATTCGGAGGACGCCGCCGACACTCCCTGCGATACCCATGGAGAGAACCTGGGCGATGAGAAGGGGCGGCGCGGCCATGCCGAGAGGGTTGAGAAGAGAGTAGAGGGCTTCGGTCAGACAGCCGACGACAGCTCCCTCCTTGATACCCATCAAGTAGCCCGATATGAAAACGGTTGCCGTGATGAACTCCACGTTGGGGACGGTGATGAGAGCGAATCCCAGGGATACGCCGAGGGCGATGAAAATTCCCATGAGCGATATTTTTTTTAAGGATATCATCATGTCGCGGGCATTAAAAAAACCGGCTTCGAGGACCGGTCATTCCGATAGGCGAATGATTTGCCTTCCCTCGAAGGTCTTTCTTGACAGGCAGGTCTCCTGGCTCTTCCGATTCCGGCCGCCTTTCCACCCCATTGCTTCGAGTGTGTTGTGTTTCGACCAGAATGACTGTACCGATTTCTACGGTACCGGAATGACAGTTGCGGGGCAGCTCCCGATTTTCACGGGATTCCCTATTCTTCCCGCCTCCAATGAAAGTTACATGAATGCAGCGGGACACCTGTCGTGGATTTCAATATAGAGAAATGCGGATATAAAGTCAAGACGTTTTTAGCGA
Source organism: bacterium (assembly GCA_043824415.1). Lineage (GTDB taxonomy): Bacteria > Zhuqueibacterota > QNDG01 > QNDG01 > DSAB01 > JBDRSZ01. The sequence goes on from JBDRSZ010000389.1 coordinate 6,657, forward strand.
GACAGGGCAATCCCCTTATTTTCAGTTAAGAGTTAAGGCAATTCGTTTTTTAACATCACGTTGTATCATTTATAAATCCTGAAAATGTTCTTTTCTTTAGAAGAAAAGAACCAAAAGAATCGGCCTTTTTGTAAGCCAGTCTTTCCATGGATTTCCATGAACGACAAACCTGTCCATCCACCCAATCTCCACCCATTCGCCCGTCCCTAAAGAGATGGGACGGATGCCCACCCCTTGTTCAATGGTTTTGGAGCTTGTAGAGCCCGGCAGACAAAAAGGCCAACCGCCCATCCCCGTTTTTTCGTAAAAGAAATTGTAAAAAAACGGGAGTCTTTCAGTTTATTCAGATTTTTGCTTGACTGCTTTTGCAAAAGTTGTTATATTGATACCCAACAATTTCAGGCGCTTTAGCTCAGTCGGTAGAGCAACGGACTGAAAATCCGTGTGTCCCCAGTTCGATTCTGGGAGGCGCCACAACGATGTAGCCCTGTCTATAAAGGCAGGGTTTTTTATTTTCTTCCAGCACTAACGGCCTCCCATTGTCGAACTGGCCGTTCGATTGTCCAAAAGCTCTTGTATATATAATAGCAAAGGTAGCTTTTGGATCCGCTCGGATTTCAGATTCGTGGTCGGGGAGGCGCCACAATAGAGAAGAAGCATTTAGCCTTGATTTTTTGAGGTTATTTTTTTTACTGCCGCAAAATTATCACCAAATTGTCACCGTTATTATGAGATTTGTACTTCAATTGGTGTATTGGAGAATATGATTGGGATCATGGATTCCAAAGTCACCATCTCCACGCCTTGAATAGGTCATAGGATTGTCATTTGTTTCATTTATTTATATTTACCATTTCAGCGTTTGCTGAAACAGCTATTTTTAATGAAAAATACTTGACTTTTGTTTCAATTATTTGTATACTTTCAGCGAACGCTGAAACTGACAAAATTTTTGAAAGCCATGTTGAAAGAATCAGAAATCATCGACAAGTTAAAAACAGTACTGCGAGATCTGTTTGATTCAATAGATTTCGTGAAGATTGCTAATATGACGTCTGAACCACGAAACTTGATCCCAATCGATCAAAGATTTCGACCTGATTTACTACTAGAAATCCAATCAGGATCATCAGAGCCATACTTTCTTATCTTTGAAGTAAAATCAATAGGACAGCCAAAGTACGCACGAATGGCAGTGAATCAGCTTCGGATGGTCGTCAACAATCAGAAAAATTATTATGGTGTATTTGGCGCTCCTTTTATTTCCGAAGAATCGAAAAGAATCTGCCTGGAGAATAATATTGGATATCTTGATCTATCTGGAAATTGTCAAATTAGATTTGACAGAGTATATATCAATGTCGAAGGAAAAAAGAATCCTTATCCTACCACAAGACCTTTAAAATCTATCTTTGCCACAAAATCTACCCGTGGATTGCGCGTGTTGTTATGTAATCCCCAAAACGATTGGTTTGTGAAAGATTTTGCGTATGAAGCAAACATCAGCCTGGGCCAGGCTTCCAATCTTAAACAGCGGTTGTTGGACTATGAACTCATCGAGGAGATAGAGAATCAAAAAGGAACAAAATTTCGACTTGTAAATCCCGACATGTTACTCAATAAATGGGTGAATAATTATAGTTACCGTAAAAATACGATTCGTAATTTCTATTCCTTGGATGATGTAAAAACAGTTGAAAAGAAATTGAATAATTATTTTGTGAATAATAGGTTTCGATATGCATTCACATTGACTTCCGGTGCTGCCAGAGTAGCGCCTTTTCTGAGATATAATAAAGCCTTTTGCTATGTAAACGGAAATCTTTCATCAATAGCCAAGGATCTGGATTTCAAGGAAGTGAATACAGGACCCAATGTTTCATTGATGGAACCGTATGATGAGGGTATTTTTTACAAACTACAACGAATCGACGATGTTCAAATTGTGTCGGATGTTCAGCTCTATTTGGATCTCAAGAGCTATAAGGAAAGAGGAGAAGAAGCGGCCGAATTTATATTCGAGAAACGTTTAAAGGAACAATGGTAACCAGGAGCGATTATACATCTAATGAAGTGGAGATATGTCTGTCAGTCATGGTTGAACTTCTGACGGTGATGGGTGAATTGCGTGACCATGTAGTTCTGGTTGGTGGTTGGGTACCTTATTTTCTTTTAAAGGATAAACAACATGAACATACAGGGAGTATCGACATTGATTTGGCGTTTGATTTTAATCATATTTCTGATGCCAGTTATAAGACAATCCTTCAGTTATTAAAAGAAAGGGGCTACGACCAAGGCAAACAGCCGTTCATTTTTCACCGTACGGTAAAAACGGAAGAAGGCCGTGAGTATACGATTCAAGTGGATTTTATAGCGGGAGAATATAATGGAACGGGTAGATCCCGGCGGACACAAAAAGTCCAAGACATCAGAGCGAGAAAAACGAGGGGCTGCGATCTGGTATTCGAAAGAAATTTTCCAGTAAAAATCCGTAGGAGAATGCCAGGCGGTGCTGTGAATGAGGTGTCTATCAACGTTGCGGATGTCGTCCCTTTTATCGTGATGAAAGGAATGGCTCTTGATGATCGATACAAAGAAAAGGATGCTTATGATATTTATTTTACTTTTTCCAATTATCCCGGGGGTATCAAAGGATTGGCCAAGGAATTTGAGTCCTTGAAAGGAAATAAACTTGTCGTAGAAGGGCTCGGCAAAATAAAAACCAAATTTGCAGATTTAGATTCACAGGGTCCTGTATGGTTGGTCAATTTTCTGGAAATTGACGATCAGGAGGAAAAGGATCGCATTCAGAGAGATGCCTTTGAGCGAGTCAATGCGTTTTTAGAGCTTATTCATTTAGAATGCTAAAAGAGTGATGAGATATTTAGTACCTCGGTTCAATGATTAAGTGCACCACTTAGGATTACATTTTAGAGAGTGTTATCTTAGGTGGTATGAAAAAGAAGACATATTCTCATTTGACAGTCGATGAAC
>JBDRSZ010000390.1:0-7923 GCA_043824415.1 bacterium
CTCGAGGGGGGACAGAGGGGGGTGTTCAAGCATCCAATCTAATCTACGCGCTCTTGAACGAGGAAAACCTGCAGCCGATTTCCTTCCTACTCATACTTCAGCGCATCGACCGGATTCGCGCGCGCGGCCCTGAACGCCCGGTAGCTGACCGTGATGAGGACAATGGCCATAGCCGCAGCACCGGCCAGGAAGAATGTCGCCAGATGTACATCTGTCCGGTACGGAAAAGATTGGAGCCATTTCCTCATCATCAGAAAAGCGGCCGGCCAGGCAAAGACATTCGCAATGGTCACGAGCAGTACAAATTCCCGACAGAGAAGCAGGACAATACCGCCGGAAGACGACCCAAGCACCTTTCTAATGCCGATCTCTTTGGTCCGCTGCTCCGCCGCAAACGAGGCCAGCCCGAAAAGTCCGAGGCAGCCGATGATAACGGCAAACAGCGTGAATGCCCGGAAAATACCGCCCAGCCTTTCCTCGCTCCGGTAAAGCCCGTCGTAATAATCGTCCATGAAGAAATAATCGAAGGGATGGCCGGGAGCGACGGTGTTCCACTTTTCTTCAATCTGCGCCATTGATCTCGTCACTTCTTTTGTATTTAGCTTCAGGGTGATTCTCCGTGCATTGTCGGGTGAAAACATGTTGATTGACGGTCCGATCATATGATGCGTGGACCTGTGATGGAAGTCCTGAATCACGCCGATGACCGTCATGGCCCGGCGCTGTGAAAGGTCCTGAGGATTCGTTAGTGTGTATATCCTTTTACCCACGGCGTTCTGCCATTCCAGTTTCTTTGCCGCGGTCTCGTTGATCAGAACCGCACTCTCCTGGTCCGTGGCCATTTCCCTTGAGAATCCTCTGCCCGCAATGAGTTGGATGTCATAGGTTTCTAGAAAATCGTCGTCGATAGCATACCCTTCCATTAAAAATCCCTGATCGTCGGTGAACCCTTCCGGAAAATAGGCACTCATGCTGAAGTTATCATCACCTGGAATCTTTGATGAACCGCTCACCATCTCTACGTCCTCGATTTTCCGCATTTCGGTTTTAATCAGCTCCAGTTTTTGGGCGACTGCACTGTCCCGTACGGGGATGACGAGCTTCTGCTCTTTGCTGAATCCCAGCTGCTCGTTCCGCATGAAATCGAGCTGGCTGTAAACGATGCTCGTCCCGATGATGAGCACGATGGAGACTGCAAACTGAAACACGACCAGGATGCTGCGGAACCGGGAATGCTTGGAGCCTTTTTGCACATCCCCCTTCAGGACACCGGCGGGCATGAACCCGGACAGGTAAAAGGCCGGATAACTGCCGGCGGTGAATCCGACAAAAAGCACGATCCCGAAGAGCCCTGCGATCATCCAGGGACTCGAAACGATGTTCAGGCTCATCTCCCGCCCCGCTAATTGATTGAAATACGGCAGGGCAAGCCGGACGATAACCAGGGCAAACAGGAGTGAGATCACGGCCAGCAGCAGCGACTCGCCCAGGAACTGTTTGATCAGCATACTGCGCTCCGCTCCTACGACTTTGCGCATGCCCACCTCCCTGGCTCGGTTTGCGGACCGGGCTGTCGAAAGGTTCATGAAATTGATACAGGCGATGAGCAGAATAAAAGCGGCAATGGCTGCGAAGGTGTACACATACCTTATATCGCTGTTCGGGCTGAGCTCCACCTCCAGATGCGAATGCAGGTGGATGGATGTCAACGGCTGCAAGTAATTGGCGATTTCGCCCCCCATAGATCGTAGCATACCACTGACAAATTTTTCGTTAAAACTGTCAAATTTCTTATCGACTTCCCGGTAGTCCACGCCTTCCTGAACCAATATATAGGTCTGATAATTCCAGTTGAACCAGATCAGTTCCTCGGGTCGTCTTTGGTACAGGGTTTCGAACGAGGCCAGCATGTCGAATTGAATGTGGGAATTGGCGGGCGGTTTCTCGATGACGCCGGTGACGGTGAAGTCCTCCACGTTGTTCATTCTCAGGATCTTACCAACCGGATCTTCGCCGCCGAAATATTTACCGGCGATCTCCAGCGTGATGACCATCGTATACGGCGCCTTCAGAGCTTCTGCGGATTCTCCCTGAATCAGCCTGAAGGAGAATATATCGAGTAAAGAATTGTCCGTATACAGAAGACCCGATTCGAAGAAGCGTTTGTCCCCGGTGCTGAACATCGTATTCCCCTGCTGCCCGAATCGCACGGCGTTCAGAACCTCTGGAAAGTCCTCGATCAATGCGGGTCCCATGGGAGCAGGCGTGGTCGCCACCTCTATGGTTGTGCCCGCAACCCTGCCCTTGGTGGCAACTCGATAGATGTTTTTCGCGTTCTCGTGAAACCGGTCGAACGAGAGTTCATATACAATGTAGATAAGAATCAGAATGCAGCAGGCCATGCCCACGGCCAGCCCTGCGATGTTGATGAATGAATAGCCCTTGTGCCTGCGGATGTTCCGCAATGCGGTTTTTAGATAATTTTTAAACATGATAACGCTCCAATAAATAGAGTGAGCTGTGAAAGACGGCAGGATTTGAACGATCTGCATCCAGTACCACAGCCGGGCGATGAAACGTCCTTTTTCCTCGACCAGCTTGAAATACTGTTCGATGAAGTCTCCGACGGCGCCCTGCCGGATGGAATAAATCAATATTCTCTCCAGGATTCTGGACGCCAGCCCGGGAGGCGCCGATGTTTTTTTTACTGTCATGCTTGAATTATCCAATCTTCAGCAAAGGCATATCCTGCCAGATGGCCGAGTGGACTTTTTGCACTTCCAGAAGAGCCTTCTTCCCCTCTTTCGTCAACTGAAAATACAGTTTCCGGCGTCCTCCGCGCTCGGGCGTGGGTTCGCCCTCGATGGTTTTTAGCAGGCTCTTTTCCACCAGTCTGCCCAGGGGCGTGTAGATGGAGCCGAATCGCCAGTTCAGCCCCGTCTTTTTGTTGATGTAGTCGTTGATGGCCACGCCGTATGCCTCGTCCTGAAGCTTCCACACCACCGCAAGAATGATCTCTTCGGTCCTGGTTAGAATTTGCATGATACCCCGCTTTCTTAATTCTGTACTTTATATATCTACGGATATTGAAGAAATAGGTTACACTATTTCTTCAAAATGTGTAGGGATATTTTTATTTTGATTTTAAAGGCTCGGCGAGGTGTTCCTAAACTCGCAGAATATCCTCAGAAAATTAACCCTTTATGGTTTCATTCATCTTCACATGAAAGGCTCCAATGAAAGGCCAAAGTCTTCATTCCAATTTTAGGAACACAATCCTGCTTTCTTCCGTAAAACATTCATTACCAGTCGATACATTTTTCATAAAGGGAGGACTACCATGACGCACAGGCAGGATCGAAGAAACTTTCTCAAGAACGGAATAGCCCTCGGAACGGGCCTCGCTATCGGACACGCGGGTTCCACCTTGGCCGGTACCGGACGATCCGAAGAAATGTCCATCTTCGACGTTTTCAAAAAACGCCGTTCTGTAAGAAAATTCAAATCCACGCCCGTGCCGGACGCCCATATCAAACAAATCTTAGACGCGGCGCACTCTGCGCCCAGCCCGAGGAACCGGCAGGCGTGGAAATTTGTAGTCATCCAAAATCGCGATACGCTGAATCGGATCAAGGAAGCGTGCATCAAAGTATCCGGCGATACGAGTCGGCAGTATTTCGAAGACTACCTCTCCGCTCCCGTGTATGTCGTCATCCTTGCCGACATCAAAACGAGGAACCCGGAAAACGACATCATCGCAGGGGCCTTGGCAGCGCAGAATCTTTTCCTCGCAGCCCGCGCCCTGGGGTACGGCACGGTTTACTGCGCCAATTCCATTCCAGAGGATGTCACGAAAGAAATCCTGAGCATACCGGACAATTACAAACGGATCTGCATCACGCCCATCGGCATCCCGGACGCATGGCCGGAAACACCGCCCAAGAAAAATCTGGAGGAAGTCGTCGCGTACGAAAAGCTTTAAGCCGAAATCCAATAACCGAACAGGGTAGAAAGCAAGGCAGGCATCTCTTGGATTGAAAAACAACTGAATTTCCTTTTTCTTAAAAAAACGATGGTTGGAAGATCGCAGACACGATCTACATCGTCGAGCTAATGTGTTGTAAACCGATGCTGTTAAGAGCGCTACACCCCCCTTAGTCCCCACAAAAGAGGCGGGCATTTTCCGATGCGTCGACACATCGACGCGTCGGGAAGCGCAGGGGCAGAGAAGGGTGGATAAAAATGTATTCATAGATAATTTACCTCATCCATGAAATAAGGCATTTAAAAAGGCCGGTTCTTTTGTCTTCAATATTAAACCATACAATAGCTTGATCCCGCTGTGCGGGAGTTCTTTTCTTCTGAAAAGAACCAAGACTTTATTGAACAAAGGGATACGCGTATCATCACAGCGACCGATTTTGCCGCATTGATCCGTGAAGATCCATATTTTTTTACCAGACAAACCACATCCTTTAATGTTTCTGAAAAATCCCATTCGCCGCATCCCACTCTCAACATACGAAAAAAGAGACCGGAAGGATATAGGAAGACGGTCTCAAAATGGAAAAATGAGAAGCATTTCTTATAAATCGATGTCATAGAAAAAAGAAGCTTGCGACAAATGATAAAAGTTCTTATTTTTAATTAATTCACAAACCACAGATGATGTTTCAGATGATTCCATTTAATTCACTTCATTTGAATTCAATGTTTCCTCTTAATCTGTGTTATTCCGTGTTGATCTGTGGTGAATAATTCAAGTGAATCATGAAGATTATCCGAGTTTATCCATCATGATCGAACACGTCCGAATCTTCAGCGCCGTCATTAACCTCATCGTCGGTACGTGGGTGGTCATTTACGTCGCCCAGAAACGCAGGGCCTACGACTACCCCTTCCTCTCTCCCCTGATCCGTCACATCGTCTTCTACAACCTCTGCATCGTCGTCCTCTTGATGGGCAAGTACGTCGAGCTCAACCTGATGGAACGACTTCCGCCGCAGACGCTATCAATCCTTAAAAACATCGCCATCCTATGCATTATGTTTTTCGCTTTCGGGATGATCACTTCCCTCCTTCGGATCGCTTCGGAATTGAAAGGCACTGCCATCGCCTATATAATCAAAGCCTGGACTGTCCTGGGATGCACAGTCCTCGGTGCTGCCATTCTGATAAAAATCCTCCTGCCCCAGAAAAGCGCAGCCTTCACTTACCTTCCAGTCATCACCGGAATGGCCATCTTGAATCTATTGATTCTGGATAACTCCATAAACCTCGGACTCGTGAGATTCACCAGGAGGAACAGAGACCATGAGAGGGCTCGCATTATACGCGCTTTCGGATACTTCTACTTTTCTCGGTGGGCACTGACTGTTTGCCTTTTCCTCATCATGGGTCTGATCTTCTGGTGGAACATACCCGAAGCCCCCCAGCCCTTCATGGCGTTCGTCATCCTGCTGTATATGAACCTCGTCCCCTTCCTCTGGATGCGATTCTACTTTTTACCCTACGTCCAGAGCATGCTCAAATTCGTCGAAGACAAGGCCGTCCTCGAACCGATCTTCAAAAAATACGGAATATCGAAACGAGAACAGGACATCCTGAAACTTCTGGTAGACGGCAAAAGCAATAAAGAGATCGAAGAAGCCTTGTTCATCTCATACCATACCGTCAAGAACCACATCTACAACCTGTACCAGAAACTCGGCGTGAAGAACCGGTACGAGCTGGTGCACTTCGTTACCAGATACGCAGATAATAAAAGTTGAAATCCCCACCCGATCGTACCGGAATGGGGATCTCAGGATACTGTACGATAGTGATCATTCTTTTCGGAAAATCATCTTTCTCCCACCTTCACCGCCGAGGTTGAGTACCATTTCTTTCACTTGGCTTCTATCGTCGAACGAAAAAATAAAGATACTTTGTTTTCCTTCGATAAAAAAAGTAGTTTTCGATTCTGGAAGAAGTTCATATTTTTCTCCTCCTCCATTGTCAAAATAAAGTTTCCCTCCTCCTACGATCACTTTAATTCCCCTTCCTTGTGTGTCACTGGCTTTGTATGTACCTGCGTATTTTCCCAATTCATCCGACGATAGAGAGATGGCCTTCCTCTGTTTGGATTCGAAAGGATCGCCCAAGACGATGGCGGCGACCATTTCAGCGACAACCTGTGTCGGAGGGTTGGCACGTTTGTCGATGCGATTGGAAAGCAGGGCAACAAAGATTTGCTCTTCGGGAAGGCGAATGATATGAGCGATGTACCCGTAGATGCCCCCTCCGTGATATACCATTTTTCTTCCCTTTAAATCATCGACGAACCAGCCCAAACCGTAACCGGCCGCTTTTCCGTTATTCAAGATGAAAGGAGCGAATGCCTGTTTTAAAACCTCTTGGCCAACCAGGGAATCCGAGGTTAAAGCTTCATCCCACTTCATCAAATCATCCACATTCGTAAGAAGGTCGCCAGCAGCGAACAGGTGAAAATAACTCATCAGAGGTGCGTTTAAAAACGTATCTTCTTCCTTATGATACCCTTTCACTCGATTCGGTATGATTCTGTCGTTGGATGCAAAATGGGTATTCGTCATTCCCAAGCGATCCAGGATAATCTCCTTCATGAACTGTTCGTAAGACTGGCCGCTGACTTTCTCAATGATGCGTCCCAAAAGATGATACCCCGAATTGCAGTAACTGAACTTATCTCCGGGTGCAAACTCCATGGGTTCGTCCTTAAAAAATCCAATGAGGTCCTCTTTGCTGATATCCTCCCGAATCCGTTCAAAGTATGTCTTCATGCTGTGCAGTCTTTTAATTCCCGACGTATGGGACAGCAAATGCCGGATCGTAATCTTTTGTCCCTGAGTTGGATAATCGGGGAGAAATTTTGTGATTTCGTCATCCAGAGACAGTTTCCCCCTCTCTGCCAGCATCAGAACGGCCAAGGCAGTGAATGGTTTCGTCGCCGAACCGACGGCAAAAACCATCTCCGGTTCCATTCGAACGCCCAGCTCCATGTCAGCCATGCCGTAGGTCTTTCGAAATACAACCTTCCCCTTCTTCACCGCGATGACGGCAGCACCGGGTTCATCGGGCTTGTAGTACTGATTGAGCAGTTTGTCGATTTTCTCCGCAATGGTCGAATCGTCTGTCTGATCGAAGACTGCCATCGCCATGCCGGCCTGCAAAAGCAGACCCAAAATTAGAATTGCAATCATCTGTTTCTTCATCATCGCCTCCTCCTTTTCTTTGCATTGCTCTGAGAATGAGATAATTTGTTGAAACAGTATACGAAGAAACAGATAGGTTGACTATAGGAAACCTTTCTCATTTTTCAAAAATAGGAATGGTTTCCTATCCTCTTTGCTTTTCTGTCACGCTCAGTGAGATGTTTATCACCTCACCCAACGATCGCAGAAGGTGAATGAAACCTTCGGCATCAGGAAGACTACAACGAAAAGAAAAACAACTGCCTTACTGCCACGTGAATCAAAAGGAATTATGAGCAGACCAACAAATGCCCGTGAGTGTTTATTTTTTTATTGCACATTATTCTCAAATTGATCGCGAATTCAAGTTCCAAATGCGATAGGTCTGCATTTAAAAGGGTGATCGAAACCCCATCGTCTTTCTTGGTCTGATATTTAATCGGTCCTGAGCCGTCAGAATCATTTCGGGATCAACATTTTCAAACGACACGCTCTTTGGAAAATATTGTCTGACAAGCCCAACTGTATTCTCATTGAGACCACGTTCCCAAGCACTGTACGGATGTGCAAAATAAACGTTAGCTTTATTAGTCTGATTAATTCACAAACCACAGATGGACACAGAGTAAGACACGGAAATTAAAAAACATAATTAAATCGGATTATAATTGTGTTTCAGATTGTTTCTTGTAAATTCTCTTCATTTTAATCC
>JBDRSZ010000391.1:0-3621 GCA_043824415.1 bacterium
TGACGAATCCATCCCGAAGTTGGTTGACGAGGGTAAATCCAAATGTTACGACAGCAAAGATTTTACGTATGACTTTATCAAAGACCTGGAAAGCGATCTTGGTATATTGACAACAACCAAATCTCTCTGGCTGCAAGTTAAACGGGATCCAAAACTGCTGACCTTTTTGGATGAGCTTGCCAACAGAGAAATTCTCCAAAACAAGCTTATTGTGTTTACTGAATCCAAAGAAACCGCGGAATATCTTGCAAAAAATATTAATGGCAAGTTTGCGGATACTGCACTATGCTTTACTGGCGGGTCAGGAGAAGCCACCCGCGATAAAGTCATGGACAACTTTGATGCAAGGGTGCGTCATCCCAAAGATGATTATCGCATTCTGGTTTCTACCGAGGTTTTATCAGAAGGCGTAAACCTGCACCGTTCCAACTTGGTGATCAATTACGATATTCCTTGGAATCCGACACGGATGATGCAACGGGTGGGACGGATAAATCGAGTGGATACTACATTTGACAAAATTTACACTTTCAATTTTTTCCCGACCAAGCAATCCAATGATCAGATTAAATTAAAAGAAGTGGCAGAGGCCAAAATCAATGCCTTTTTAACTCTGCTTGGTGGCGATGCCGCGCTGTTGACCGAAGGGGAGCCGATCGGCTCGCATGAACTTTTCAATCGGTTAATTTCTAAAAAGACGCTGACTGGTGAAGATGAAACAGAAGAAAGCGAGCTGAAATATTTACAGGTCATTAAAGATCTCCGTGATAAGAATCCTGACCTGTTTGAAAAAATCAAGCGCTTGCCGAAAAAAGCCCGCACAGCAAAAACAGATAATGAATATCAAGGTTCACTCGTGACCTATTTCAGACGTGGCAAATTGCAGAAATTTTTTATAGCTGACAATAGTCCGGATGCCGAGGAACTTGATTTCATGAGCACGGCAAGTATACTCGAAAGTACCATTGATGATAAAAAAGAAAAACTTCCGGAAAGTTTTTATGAACTCTTAGATAAAAACAAAAAAGCCTTCATTTTTGCAACCACCGAAGAAATGGAAGAGCCTCAAAAAAGACGCGGCAGGGACAGTGCAGCACAAATGCTTAAAATTCTCAAAGCGACGGTGAAGAATACACAGCAGTTCACGGATGAGCAGGAGCAGTATCTAAAACAAGTCGTCACCCAGTTGGAGGAAGGGAGTTTGCCCAAACAAACAGCTAAAGAAACCCTCAAGGCGCTGAACGCACTTAAGCAGGATCTACTCAACTCATTGAAGGTATTGGCAACATTGCAGAACCATATCCCGGTGCGCTTTTTAGAAGGACACTATGCAGAACAGTCCCGCCAGGGCGGGATTGGCAAGCGGGAAGTGATTTTATCATTGTATTTGAGTGGGGAATAACTATGGACAAACAACAAGCCCAAAACCTCATTAGAGAAACCTTTGAAGCCGCTTTTGATAAAGAGAGATTCACACGTTTTGTTAAAAACCTTCTCAATCAGATTGAAGATGCTTCGTTCACATACCAGGGCAATTATATCCCCGATGCCTACAAACCTTACATTTTATCATTGCAGCGTATTGGTAAATACTCGGATGGCGAGCATCAAATTGACATCCTGTTTGTCCATTTAAAAAAAGAAACGTCACTTGAACGCGCCCGTACCATGCAGCGTAATTTTATCGCCTGGTACTTAAACGGCAGCCGTGGCGGAGAAATGAAAGATGCGGCACTGGTTGCCTTTGTTTCTCCAAGCGAAGCGGACTGGCGGTTTTCTCTGGTTAAAATGGACTACCGCTTTGAGGAGACCAAAACCGGCAAGATAAAGGTTAAAGAAGAATTTACACATGCCAGACGCTGGTCATTTCTGGTCGGCAGCAACGAAGCCAGCCACACGGCCCAGAGCCGGCTTGAGCCCGTCCTTACAGATGATGAACACAATCCTTCCCTTGATCAACTCGAGGAAGCCTTCAACATTGAAACCGTTACCAAAGAATTTTTTAAAGAATATCGTGACCTGTTCATTCGCACCAAGGAGGCATTGGATAAAATACTCAAATCGGATCCTAAAGTAAAAACCGATTTTAATACAAAGGGTGTAGATACGGTTAATTTTTCTAAAAAATTGCTCGGCCAAATTATCTTCCTCTATTTCCTGCAAAAAAAAGGCTGGTTCGGAGTTGAGCGTGATGCTGAATGGGGAACGGGTTCCAAGCATTTTCTAAGAGAACTCTTTAAGGCGAAACACGGTGATTATACTAATTTTTTCAATGATATTCTTGAACCTCTTTTCTATGAGGCGCTTCGCCGCCCACGTGATGATGAGTATTATAGTCGTTTTAACTGCAAGATTCCTTTCCTGAACGGTGGGCTCTTTGATCCGATTCAAGATTACGACTGGGTGCATACGGACATAAATATCCCAAACGAACTTTTTTCCAATACTGTGATAACAAAAGAAGGCGATAAAGGCACAGGCATACTGGATGTCTTTGACCGCTACAATTTTACCGTTAAAGAGGATGAGCCGCTGGAAAAAGAAGTCGCCATCGATCCGGAGCTGCTGGGTAAAGCCTATGAGAAATTTAACGCCATACGCCCGGATAATTTTGAGGAATACAAATTTGCCCTCAAGAGCGGGAAAAAAGGGGATGAAAGTAAGTTCAACAAACAATTCGGCGTTTACTACACCCCGCGCGAAATTGTGCACTACATGTGCCAGCAGAGCTTGATCAATTATCTCTATACAGAGATGAACACAGATGTCGTTTCCTATGAAAAAATCGGAGATTCTCAAACGGATACTTTCGGCAATGAAGCAAAAGTCGGACAGTCGGATTTAACCATCGAACATTCTTCAGAATCCCAGGTCGCAAAAGAAGATATTGAGAAGCTCATCAGATTCGGCGATCAGGTTGGGGAAAACGAAGCGGCTTTTGTTGAAAAGGAGCAGCGTATTGCTGAAGGTAAACAAAAATCCACGACACTTGATTCTAAGCTGCCACAATCCATCCGCCAAAATGCCGAGCGGATAGACCGGGCGCTGGCCGACATCACTGTCTGCGATCCGGCCGTCGGCAGCGGTGCCTTTCCTGTGGGCATGATGCACGAGATCGTCAAAACCCGAAACGTGTTGTCTGTTTTTATGAACCCCCCTGACTCCCCCCTTGACAGGGGGGAAAATAGAGGAGGGGGCCGCACCACCTACCAGTTCAAGCGTGAATGCATTGAGAAATCCCTCTACGGCGTGGAGATTGACCCCGGGGCGGTGGAGATTGCCAAACTGCGGCTCTGGCTTTCGCTGGTGGTGGATGAGGAGGATATTAAAAATATTAAGCCGCTGCCGAATCTGGATTATAAGATTGTGTGCGGAAATTCGCTGGTGGGTGTGGAAAAAGATTTGTTCAACAACGAATTGTTTACCGAGCTTGAGTGTTTGAAACCGCTTCATTTGAACGAAACCAATCCAACAAAGAAGCAGGAATACAAAAAGCAAATTGATGATCTCATAAGCCGAATCACAAACGGACACACTGAATTTGATTTTGAAGTGTATTTTTCGGAGGTGTTTCATAAAAAGCGTGGATTTGATGTGGTAATCGGGAATCCACCTTATGTT
>JBDRSZ010000392.1:0-29817 GCA_043824415.1 bacterium
CCGTTCCGGAATGGAGAGAACGCTATCCTTCCGCGCGATAATGACGTTCGCGTTCGCAGAAAATCCGGCGCGCAGCACGGCGCCGCCCGTCTCATCGATGACGACCTCCACCGGAAAAACCGTCGTATTCTGGTCCTTGCGAGCCTTCAAAGAAATCAACGACAGGCGGCCCTTGACCGCTTTGCCCGGCAGAGCGCCCACCTGCAATTCCGCGGGCATCCCCTCTGCGATTTTTCCCACGTCGATTTCATCCACCGTCCCCTTGAATATGAGATGCTCCATGTTGGCCATCTTTAATAGTTCGGTGCCCGCCTGGTACGAAGTCAGGGGCACGACCGGATCGCCCACATTGACAGCTTTTTCTAAAATAAACCCTGTAATCGGCGCCTTGATGAGTGACTCGATATATTTATCAGCAATCTTGACCTTACCTTTCTCCAGCAAGTCCAACTGCTCCTCAGCAATTTTGGAATTCAACGCAGCCTCATCGTACGCTCTGTTCAGGACTTCATAATCATAATCCGAGATGAGATTCTTACTGCGAAGCTCCTTATTCCGTTCCAGCTCCCGCTTCAGTGTCTCCAACCCGATTCCTTTCATCTCCACATTGCGTTTCGCCTGGACGAACTCCAGGGGTGTCGGATCGGGTTTAACTTCGATGACAGGGTCTCCCTCCTTCACAAAATCGCCCACATCCACGTACAGCTTGCCCACGACGCCGGAAATCTTCGATTTGACCGAAATTTCATTCAACGGTTCGATCGATCCAACAGCCAGCGCTTTGTCGATGATGTTCCTCCGCTCGACTTTAACGATTTCGGAATCGGCGTTCCCCTTCTTTCGACCAGCCACCATTACCACGACCACAATGAGTATAACGACAACGATACCCATCCAGACCAGGCGTTTCCTCGTTTTGCGTTTCATTAAATTTCACCCTCCATCCATTTATTGACTATATAAAATACGGATTCGAAGCCGAATAGTTACATCAATACACGCATAATAAAACATCCTCCCGAAGGTGACAGACCTTGAGGAGGTTGAATGAACTCCATTATCATGTCGGAATTCAGGCTTCAGCCTTTAATCATCTCCTATGCGCCGCATCCCCGTTTGTTTTTCGTTTCATTCGACAAGTCGGCCGCTCAGGTTAGACCTATCTAATCCGACCACTCACAACACAAAATGTTGCATGAAAAGAGAAAGTAGAAGTGGGAAGTCTTTAGTCTGATGAATTCACAAACCACGGATGGACACGGAGTAAGACACGGAAACTAAAAACACAGTTAAATTGGTTTATGATTGTGTTTCAGTTTCTTCCTTTTGATTCTCTTCTTTTTAGTCCAATGTTTTTTCTGTGCTGTTCCGTGTTTATCCGTGGTGAATAATTCAGGTTAGAAAGTGATTTCTGAAAGAATAAGATCTCCTATCATGAAGACCCATCAAAAAATCCTGCAGATCAGACCCTTTAAATAGGAGCCCTCTGGAAAACGAAGCGACACGGGATGGTCGGACGCTTGGTGAAGATGCCGAACAATTTGAACATCTCTGCCCGCATCCAGCGCAGCGTCCGCCACGATTTTCTGGAAGAGAGACGCAGCCACGTGCCCCGAGCAGGAGAACGTGAATAGCGTACCGCCGGGTTTCAGGAGCTTAAAGGCCAGGAGGTTGATGTCCTTGTACCCCCTCGCTGCCCGATCGACCTGGCTCGCGGATTCAGCAAACTTGGGCGGGTCCAGGACGATGAGGTCGAATTCCCTGCGCGAATCGCGGAAAGTCCGGAGAATCCGAAATGCATCTCCCTCGATATTCTCCACGCGGCTTTCATCCAACCCGTTTAATACGACATTCTTCCTCAAAAGATCGAGGGCATCCGCAGAAACCTCAACGTTCGTCACGCGGGACGCGCCGCCGTGGAGTGCCCAAAGTCCGAATCCACCCGAATAGGAGAAGACATTCAGAACATCCGCATCTTTGGAGAATAAGGCCGCCATGGCGCGGTTCTCCCGCTGGTCTAAATAGAAGCCCGTTTTGTGTCCACGCCGGACATCGACGTAAAACCGAACCGGCCCTTCATGAATCTCGACGAATCCTTCGGCTACCTCACCGGACAGAATACCCTCCGAAGCCTGCAACCCCTCCTTCAGGCGCGACCCAGAGGAAGAACGTTCATAAACTCCGGCAGGACTCACCAGCGAAACGAGCTGCTCGACGATCACATCCTTCCACGAATCCGCACCCGCCGATAGGAATTGGCAGACAAGGACGTCACCATATCGATCGACGATGCAGCCCGGCAGTCCATCCGATTCCGCGTTGATCAGGCGGTACGCACTCGTCGTTTCATCCAGATCGAGAAGACGCCTCACCCGAAGCGCCCGCTCGATTCGGTCCTTGAAAAACGAAGGGGAGATGTCTTCGTTCTCGTCGAACGTCCAGAGCCGGACGCGGATCTGCGAACGGGGGGAGTATGCGCCGCGGCCGAGCCAATGACCGTTAGAATCCAAGACATCCACGGTGTGGCCCGAAGCCGTAATATCCTTCACCTCCCGTACTGCCCCGGAAAAAATCCAGGGATGCCGCCTTAGAACGGACTTCTCGCGGCCAGATTTCAGAATAACGCGAACCATGTTATTTCACAACCTTCTTTTGGAATTCAGTCTTCAACCTTTTATGAAAACGTTACTCAATACTGGATGCTGAGTACTGGATAAAAAAATGTCCTGTCTCATCCAGTGTCGAGTATCCAGCTTCAAGAATCCTGACTTCGGTCTCCGGTTTCCTGTCTCCCGTCTCCTATTCAAGCAAGACCATCTTCCTCACTCCCACAAAATCCTTCATACGGATCTGATAGAAATAAATCCCCGATGGCAGTCCGCTCCCATCGAACCGAACGGTGTACGAACCCGCCTGCTTCTCCGCATCGACGAGTGCTGCTACTTCTCGTCCTCGTAGATCGAAGATTTTCAGTACGACGTGGCAGGGCTCCTTCACGGCGTACCCGATCACTGTTTCCGGGTTGAACGGATTGGGAAAATTCTGAAATAGAACGAACGTTCCCGGAATCTCACGAGACATATCCTCCACATCGGCAGAAGCGATGTTGACGACAACGGACAGCGTATCCCAACTATGAATTTCATTCAGCACCTTCAAATGAACTCTGTAATTTCCGTCATTAGCGTACGTGTGCAATGGATTTGGCGATAGGCTCGTCACGCCATCCCCAAAATCCCAAAACCACTGCATCGCATCGTCGCTGCCAGCGTCGTTGAATTGAACATTTTTCCCGTTCACGATGGTCGTAAAATCCGCTTTGGGTTTGTGCTGCCGGTAAAGAAACGCTGTCGTCCGGACAGCAACGGTATCCCAATACGCATTCGGTGCGGGAAACCAGTTGCCGTTGAGTGCACCGTAGAATTCGTGACCCTTTCCTTCGACGAAATATTCATCGTGAGAAAAGGACAGGTTCGTCAGTCTTTGAGAGATGGGCAGGCTCCCGTACGTTTGGGGAAGCGTGGGAGCGCCGAAAGGTGATCCCACTCCGAAGGGCACGATAATATCGTCCGTTCCGTGAATCAGCAAGACTGCGATTGTCGAATCGTCCGGTGCGATCAGCGTCGTGTCCTTCAGCGCGCCCCAGAGTGCAACGATCGCCTTGGGCTGCCCCCCGTGCTTGTATTCTTCAGCGACAGCGTCAAAACCGCCCAGGTCGGGACCGTCGTCCGTCGTCGGAGGAAGATTGGAGATCGCCCACGTACTTTGGGGTCTTTCGTTTTCTCTATTCATGAAGGCATTATGGAGCGCAATGAAGGCTCCGGCGCTGCTTCCGAGAAAGAAGATATTCGTCGTATCCACTCTCAAGTCTGCAGCGATTTCCTTAATGAACCGAATGGCGGCACGGCTGTCCTGTAATCCCCGGTATACGGCTCTCTCCCCGCTGACTGTGCTTAGATAATTCATCCCAAGGCGGTAGCCGATAGTGGCAGTTACATACCCCTTCTCGGCAAAGATTTCACAGAACGCCATCATGTCATCTTGTTCTTTCTCTCCGATCACAAAACCGCCCGAGTGTGCGCAGATAAGCATCGGCCTCTTCTGGAGCGCATCGCCCTGCGGCTGGAATATGTGCATCTTCAACGACACCTCATGGGTGAAGCTTTCACCATTATAAGGGAAAAAATCCAACTGCTGCGCAAAGGCATAGACACGATTGGTATCGCTCTGAAAGGCCGTGAACACGGAATCCGTGTAACGATTCCTCTGCTGAGCAAAAGCCATCGCGGGGAAAAATACAATCATCAAAAGCCATGTGTGTCTTACGCGCATTTAATTCTCCGTTTAAGGGACTCGTATTTCCGAATAGAAAAATATGAAGAATTCTAAGTAAGAATTTTTAAAAATACAGGACATCATTCAAGGCATCCTTCCGGCCCAGCCTCCTCGTGAAATCCTGAAGGATAAATTCCAGACCGTATTGGAATTCAGACTTCAGCCTTTCAAAAGGATGGCATCCTTGAAGAAGAAAAGTGGGCTCCACTTTACAAGAGGAGCCCACTTAAAAACATCAGCAATATCTATTTCATCATATCCATGAAATCCCTTTTACAGAAATCGGAATGAATCACCCATTCAGTCGGAAAGGCTTTTCTATCTCATTAGGAGAAGCTTCTTGGCCTGTACGAAGTCTCCAACATGCAATCGATAGATGTATACACCGCTCGTCAAGCTCCCCGCGTTCCACTCGACCTCATATTCTCCGGCAGGCCGTTCTTCACGAATAAGCGTTTCGATTTTTCTCCCCAGAGTATCGAAAATCTCCAAAAGGACGTGACCCGTTTGCGGCAGGGCGAAACGGATCTTCGTAGAAGCGTTGAACGGATTGGGATAATTCTGGTACAGCACAAACGCTTCCGGAACATCCGAATCGACATCCGCAATCTCCTCAACGGATGTGGGTATAACTGCGCCGCCGCCGTCTACTGTCTTCAGGATCGTTCCCTTCGTTCCGGCTGCCCAGCCCGTGTTCGCATCCGTAAAGAAGACCGAATACAGCCATTCCGTCGTGCTGCTCACCTGATAATTCCAGTTCACTCCCCCGTTCGTCGTTTTGAGAACAGTCCCGTACTCACCGACCGCCCAGCCCGTATTCACATCCGAAAAACGGACCGAATAAAGCGGGTTGGTTGTGCCGCTCTGCTGCAGGAGCCAATTGATTCCGCCGTCCGTCGTTCTGAGTATCGTGCCGTTCCATCCGACTGCCCAGCCGTGGGTTCCATCTATAAAATGGATCGACTGGAGCATATCCGTCGTGTGGCTGACCTGCGGAACCCAGTTCCCGCCGCCGTCCGTCGTCTTGAGGATCACTCCCTGACTCCCCGCTGTCCAGCCGGTACTCGTGTTGATGAAAAATACGGATTGCAGTTTCTCCGTCGTATTGCTCGCTTTCGAATCCCAACCCGTACCGCCGTTCACTGTTTTTAGAACGAGGCCGTTCTCCCCGACGATCCATCCGACATTGTTGTTTACAAAATGGACGGACCCAAGCCATTCTGTCATAAAGGCGTATTGACGACTCCAATTCGCTCCACCGTCAATCGTATTCAGAATCGTGTTATTGTATCCTACCGCCCAGCCCACGTTGGCATTCGTGAAACAGACGGACTCCAACGACCGATTCGTTCCGCTGTTTTGAGCGTACCAGTTCGTCCCCCCGTTATTCGTCCCGAGGATCGTACCGTCCCTCCCGACGGCCCATCCCCTATTCGCATCGATAAAAGTAATATCCTTCAACCACTTCGTAGATCCGGCGCTCACAGAATTCCAATGCGTTCCGCCGTCGTTCGTTTTTAAAATCGTGCCTGAACAACCCACAATCCATCCCGCGTTCGCGTCCTGGAATGCAACTGCACACAGCCGCTCAGCCGAGAGACTTTCCTGTTCAAGCCAGTTGTCCCCTCCGTTCGTCGTATTGAGCGCGATGCCGTTCTCTCCCGCAATCCATCCGGTTTGGGCGTCGAAGAAATGCACCGAATACAACGGCGCCATCCGGCCGCTCGCCTGGGCAGTCCAGTTCGTTCCTCCGTCCACAGTTTTCAGGATTTTGCCGCGAGTGCCGACCGCCCACCCTGTGTTCGCATCCATAAAATGAACCGATTCCAAAAATTCTGAGGTTCCGCTGTCCTGAACATTCCAATTGGCTCCCCCGTTGGTCGTCTTCAGAATCGTACCGTATCCGCCGGCCGCCCAACCGGTCTGAGCATCCACAAAATAGACGGACTCCAGCGATCTCGTCGTCTCGCTCACTTGTGAATTCCAATTCACACCGCCATTCTCGGTCTTTAAAATCTTGCCATGATCGCCGACAGCCCAACCGATCGTCCCGCTTACGAAAAAAACCGAATACAATCCTTCAGAGGTACCCGAATTCTGAGGAGTCCAATTCACACCACCATCCTGGGATCGGTAAATTCGGCCTGCTTCGCCCACGGCCCATCCGTGATTGATATCAATAAAAATAAGAGACCACAAATCGACCGCCGTCCCGTTCCCTACATGCTGCAAATCCCAGTTCGTACCGCTGTTCGTCGTCCTCATCACAGTCCCCGACGCGCCTACTGCGACTGCTGTATTCTGAGACAGGATGGAAATATCGTGGAGGGCATTTCCCTGGGGCAGAGGATTCTGCCAGAACCAGCCCTCTTGCGCTGAAACCCTTACAGCGAGTATACAGACAAGACCGAGCAACAGTTTCCATCGTTTCATAACGGCACCCCTTTCTCCAGATCATTGAATAAAAACGATTTGATGGTCGTATCAAACATTTGAAACCAATGACCAGACTGATCCGAATAGTGACAACCTTGGAGATTTTATAAACGAAGTCGAAATCGTATAAAATATACACGATTTATTTCAAAAATCAATCAAATTTATGATTTTTCTCAAAATTGATGGGACTCATGGATTCTGAAGAAGAGGGGACCGGCCATAAGAATCGATCGTGTTCCAGGAAATGGATAATCTGCTGGACGCTATGGTCCGTCTTTCGCTCCAAGGCTTCGAGCGTGTTGAATGCGTTGTGGGGCGTACACACGACGTTCGAATGTTTCGCCAATTCGAGAGTCGCCCTCACTTCCTCTTCATCCACAGAGTGCGCCGTTCTCAGCGAAACGGCGAGCGCACTCTCGTTCTCATAAACGTCCAAACCTACGCCGCCTAAATGATTTTCATCCAAAAGTCGCAGCAGATCGGTCGACGCCGACAATTCACCCCGGGCGACATTAACGAAGAAGGCGCCTCGTTTGGCTTGCTTAAGCAGACGGTAGTGGAAATACCCTCTGTTGGCGGATGTCAAATTCATCGCGCATACAATGACGTCCGCCGCGTCGAGACCTTCTTCAATCGATACATACGTGACGGAATCATGCTTCTGAACGATATCAACGCCCAGCACCTGCATACCCAGACCGCATCCGATTTTAACGACTTCAAACCCGATATGGCCCACGCCCACGACGAGCAGCGTCTTCGAAGCACACTCTAACCCCGTCAAGCCGTCTCGGTCGAAGCGCGAAAAATGCTCCGTCTGTTTCGGAAATTTTCTCAGAAGAGACATCCAGATCAGCATCGCCTGTTCAGCCACCGAGCGGTTGCAGTACAGCGGTAAATACCCGCAGGGAGTCCGCCGACCCGCGCGTTCCCAGAACGCCTCGATGTGATCGTATCCCGTGCTCCGTGACAGAATGCCTTCCACGTCGGACGCCCACGACAACGGAATGATAGATTGGGTTCGTATGCTGATGAATCGCGCCCGAGGAGTACTCTCTCCGATCTCCTGAATCGTCTGCCGTGAAAACCCTGCATCCACATGGGCCGGCAGAGAACGCTTCAGCGCAAGCTGTTCTTCTTCAAAGGCTTCGTAGAAAAAAACATCCAACCGCAAAATCTCCCCTAAAACAGACTGTTGAAAAACTGGGCCAAAAAAAATACTTCATACCGAGCGGAGTCGAGGTATGAGCGGCATCGAAGTATAACCGTACTATCAATAATTTGTAGCCTTCGACGAAGTGTATCCTCATCCCGCTTCGCGGGAGAAGGGCTCAGGCTGAAGGGCTGATTAGGTTTTTCATCAGTCTCGACGGAGAATGAAAAATCATCCATCGGGCAATCGGATTCTGCGCTTCTCCTCCTCCGGATGTTCACGGTACAGAACCGCGACATGGCCGACCATCCCCACGACCTCGCTCCCGGTCCGCCCGGCAATCTCCGCAGACAGGACTCCCTTCTCATCCTTGAAATCGACAAATTTAATTTTAATCAATTCGTGAGATGCCAGCGTTGTTTCGGTCTTCTTATTCACGTGATCCGTTACTCCGTTCTTCCCGATAAAGACGACGGGTTTCAGAGGATTTGCGAGACGTTTCAGATAACTTTTCGTTTTATTGTTCAAAACGACCTGTTCTTTCCATTTCGATTCCGATACGATTCCATACCCTAAAATTTTCCTGTCCGCAGCAGGATGAGCGTGCATGCCTTCACGAATGCGGTCCCTTGCTTAGAAAAACGCTCCTCCAACTCCGGAGATTCCGTTCCTGGATTGAATATAACGCGATCTGGGCGCAAAGCAAGGATGCTCTCCGCCAAGGCTTGGCTGCGCAGAGGAACGATATAGATCGTCAGCGTGTGGACTTTCTCGCCGATTGCCTCCAAGCTGGGCGCGACCGGAAGGCCCTCGATCGTTTTTAGCTTCGGATGGACGGGAATCACGCGATGGCCTTCCTGCTTGAGCAGACGTACGGCCATATTCGAATACCGCTCCGGTTTGTCGCTCGCCCCTAATACGACCACCGTTTGACTGCCATGCTTCATTCCGCGTCCATTATTCGTACGATTAAAAAGTGAGATTGAGAACATGATTTGGACTGACTAAAAGACGATCCCTCTCCTATATCGAGATATAGTCGAACCAAAGTGGTTTTCGGATTTCACAATGTGGTCCTCTCCTTTTTTCAAGGAGAGGATTTAGGTGAGGTCTCCGACAAAAATCCGAAAACCACTTTGTGTTGAGTATAAAGATCAATCATCCGCATCGCGGTCACTGGCATACTTCGACAGAAGTTGCTCGATTGTGCGCAACAACCGTTTCAAATCGAACGGTTTCTCCACAGTCCGAGAAGCGCCGAATTTCTTGGCCAAGTTCAAGTAATTATCCGGTCCGATCCTTCCGCCTCCCGATACAGCGATGATCTTCACGTCGGGAGAGTGCCGTCGGAGTTTCTGTATGGTTTCGAGCCCTTCCATTTGCGGCATGATGATATCCGTGATGACCAGATCGACGCGTTCCCGATGGAAAATATCCAGTCCCATCGTCCCGTTGTCGGCCTCAAGCACTTCGTATCCTTTCGTTTCAAGAAATTTACGGACAACTTTCCTAATTTCGACTTCATCCTCAATGATCAGAATGCGGGCCATTTAATAAATTCTCCTCTATTTTCACGATATAAAACTTTTAAAAAATTGTTTGTTCATTACTTGTCATACCGGACTCCTGCCTGCCGGCAGGCAGGTGATCCGGCATCTATCTTTATGAGATCCTGAATCGAATTCAGGATGACTTTTTTTCAGATTTATCCAATTTTTCAGAAGTTTCGATATATTGAATATAAGCATAAAACTCCATTTCCGCGATAAAAAAATCATGCATTTTACAGAAAATAAGTCCTTCACTCAACGATCGTAAAATCGACCTTTTTCTCGATACTTGTCCTCGCAATTCGGTCGGTCACCCGAACATACAATTCATACTCACCCTGAACAGAGTCCGGTAAGTCGAGCGATCTCGTGATGAACTCGTCGGATCGCTTTCCCGAATAGGCATCCTCCACGGCGATTTGAACCGTCTGATCTTTGGTAAAAAAATTTTTTAATTTACTGAAGAATTTCGATAACGCAGAAGCAAACACTTTTACCCGTCGTATTCGAAGACGGATTTGAAAGTCCGATGTTCTGTTCTCATGAAGTCTTAATCCATAGATTTCAAAGTAGACCACAACCGGTTCGCCTTCTCTGAATCGGCGTTCGACATTCGGAACGAGAAAACGGGCGATGCTATGTTCATACTCCCCGAGTTGAAGGAGATTCTCGTTGACTGCCGCATCGGCCAACATCATATCCGTCATCATCAAACCGGGACCGGCGCTCGACGGGACTTTCAGGAGGACCTTGAGCGCGCCCTCGCGCTTCGTCTGTTCGTTCGTCAGCCGTATTCCAGAGAAGTATCCCCCCGCCGGAAGTCTGCGATGTATCTTCCTCGTCATTCGCCCCGCTGCGTCGAACCTCATCGAAGCGGCGGATTCGGTCGTGTCGATGCGTTGTATTTCATTCCATTCCGAATCGAAAACAACCATCTCGTGACGCAACGTGAAAGGAGCCGGACTCTTTCGGTCGGGCCGGGCTTCCGACGGAAGGTCGTAATAAACAAACACATCTTCCAGACCCTCGTCTCCCTTGAAACAGAAATTACAGAAAGGAAAATCGAACCGGCCGTATTCGGATGTTACATTCGTCGTCGTCGTCGAAGTCCCGATTTCAATCGATTCCGGGCCGCGTCCCGTCGCAAAAAAACGTTCGGATTGGTACTTCGACTGCAATTCCAACATGTACCCCTGACTCCAGTGATGCTGCATAAAACGAAAATGAAACGTCATCTCCGGCCTGCCCGGCTTGGCACGATATATCCAGGAAAGATTCTTATCCACAGTAACATCACTTCCCCCAATGAACGTTTCCTGGTCGTCCGGCTCCCCGTGCCGGATGTAAATCAAACCGCAGTCATCGACTTCCTGCTGGATCTTGCTTCCCATCGTTTTGCTGAATCGAGCAAGAATGGGCGAATCCTCAACGGGTTCCGGAAAATCTTCGTACAAATTCGAAAGCAGCTCCATCACAGGATAGCGCCTGTTGCGCTTCCTCGCAAACCGCAGCCGCGCAAAATGCTCGGAAAGCCGCTCGTTGTACGGCGTAACCAGAATCGGATCGCGGCTTTTCCAGCAAACAGCGATGCAGGATTTCTTCTGAGCGACCGTTCCCTGCATGAATTCATCAAACTCCTCATCCGTGACGATGTAAATCAAGTCGTTGAAGAATTCCTTCACTTCGTCTTCCGAGGAAATGGCTGCGATACCCTGCCAGTACGCATCGTGCGCAACAGTATCCCTGCTGAGTGCAAAAAGATTTCGCGCCTCGTATAGATGCCGCAAGGCCGGTGACGCAGAAAGACGGCGTTCCTTCAGCGAATCGAAGCAAGCCTGCGCCTCTGAATACTGCCCGTCTCGATGGAGCGCATGGGCCAAATCGAGTCGAAACCTTCCGGAGTCGGGATAACACGACACCATTTCTTTGAAGAATCGGCTCATGCGGCCATGCTTGTGAAACGTGAACACGACGCTCCGGTACAGCGCGTAGCTGTCTTTATACGCCGGATCGAGAATGAGGAGTTTCTCCAGTTGTCTCAACCCGCTCGTGAACGCTTTGTTGTACTGAAAATATAGGACGGCCCTTTGATAATAAGCATCCTTGAAATTTTTATCGTACATCGTCGTCCACCGCAGCAGGTCGATGGCGTCCTGCTTCAAATAGGGCCCCTCTTTGTACAGCATGGCCAGGGCGTAATAAGCTTTGACGAACCGTCGCTTCAACTGCATGGCCTGTTTGTAGTACATCTCCGCCTTCCTGTGCTGCCCCTCTCTCTTGGCGTAAATCCTCCCCAGACTCAAGTAGGCCTCTGCATCGGATCTGATGCTTAGAATGGAGTCCAGCACCGCCTCTGCGCGATCGAAACGTTCCGAATCGAAGTATCGCTGTGCTCTATCGTGGAGCTTCTGGATTCTGTCTTCTGAAAATTCTTTCGGGACGGCTTTGTCTTTCGGCGGAACTGTGCAAGTGAAAATACTGGTAAGAAATATCCCCCAAAAAAGGGCGAGGAAGATATGGATTTTTCTATTCACCATGGAAAACGACGACAACACGGTACGCCTGATTTCAATCATTGAATTCTGTTGAATCTAAGAATTTTAACTTGCTTGTCCAATCCAGAACGCGATTTTCAAAAAATGAACAATCCATGCCTCTCCCCGTGGTAGAGGTTATCCTTCTGCGCCGGACAAGTGTGAGGTTTCTGTACGATTTGCAGACATTTTTTGGAAATCACTTTTCAGATGGCTTTAATATGATATTTGACAATGTTCGGTTTCGAATTTATCTCCAATGATTCCGATTACCTGCTCATATAGTCCGCCACCAAGTGGGACATCGCCCGAACGCCCACGATCAACGCCCTCTCGTCCACAAAAAAATGGGGCGAGTGATTCATCGCTGCTCGGCTCGGGTCAACATCGGGCGGCGTGATCCCCAAGAAGAAAAATATGCCCGGGATTTCCTCAAGATAGCAAGCAAAATCTTCCGCGGTCGTCTTCGGAGGCACTTCGAACACATTCTCTTTCCCCACAATCCGCTCGAAAGTCGGAACCATTCGCTGAACAACGTTCGCATCGTTCATGACGACGGGCGATCCCAATCGAATCGTCACCTCCGCTGAGGCGCCCGCGCTCTGTGCGATGTGCGTCGCCGTAGTCTTTATCCTTCTATGGATGTCCTCCCGAACGGATGCGTCGAGCGATCGGATCGTGCCGACCATCTCGACCTCATCAGGAATGATGTTGCTCCGTACGCCACCGCGAATGCTCCCGATGGAGACAACTGCCGGCGCTTCCGTGATATCTATCTGTCTGCTGACGATTGTCTGCAGACCCAGGACGATCTGTGAAGCGACCACGATGGGGTCCACGCCTCCCCAGGGGATTGCGCCGTGCGTCTGCCGTCCCCTGACAACGATGCTTAGCCCGTCCACGCTGGCCATTAGAGCGCCGCTCCGATATTGAATCTGACCCGTCGGAAAAGGAAACACATGCAGACCGAAGATGACATCGGGCCTCGGATTTTCGAGAACACCCTCGCGTATCATCAGGTCGGCGCCTCCCTCTTCTCCGGTCGGCGCTCCCTCCTCGGCAGGCTGGAAAATGAACTTCACAGAGCCGGCGAACCGATCCCGCACCGCTGAGAGTACTTCGGCAACGCCCATCAGGATGGCCGTGTGTGCGTCGTGACCGCACGCGTGCATCACACCCACCTCCTGTCCGTTGTACGTTGTTCGGACTTTCGACGCGAACGGAAGGTCGAGCGCCTCCGTCACGGGCAGGGCATCCATGTCCGCCCGTAGCGCCACGACGGGACCCGCCTTCTTCCCCCGAAGCAAACCCACCACGCCCGTGTGGGCAACGCCCGTCCAAACCTCCATCCCCAGATTCTTCAGATGATCCGCGACGAGCTTAGCCGTCCGAAACTCGCGGTTGGACAGTTCCGGATTCTGATGAATGTCCCTCCGCCAGGCAATGACGCGTCCTTCGACCTCCGACGCCAATCGGTCGATCTCCGAACTAAGTTTTCCATCCTTTCGGTCCTGGACTGATCCAACGGAACCTAAAGACAAAACTAGGAACAAAGACAAGAGACAAACAGGAGTGTGTGATCGCTTAATAAATTGATCAATTCTCAATTCCTTCCTCCAATCCTTTCGACGCTTCGTTTATCACGACAGCCCCACAACATTCCCATCCGCATCGATGTCGACCCGCTCGCCCGCAGGATGGGACGGCAGTCCCGGCATCGTCGTCACCTCGCTGGCTACGGTGATATCCCAGCTCGCCTCTCTCGGCGGTCCGTGGCTCTTGCCCCCCAGTCCGATGACCGTGTGCCTGAACTCGCGGTCGCTGATATCCACGACGCGAGGCCACGTGATCGAATACGGATCGATGTTGAGAGGATCTCCGTGATGGATCGAATTGTCGATGAACGCCGCCAGAAGGTTGTGGGCCGCCCCCACGGCGTGAATGTCACCCGTGAAGTGGAGGTTGAAGTCCTCCATCGGGATGACCTGCGAATACCCTCCGCCCGCAGCCCCGCCCTTGATGCCGAACGTCGGCCCCATCGACGGCTGCCTGATGGCGCACAGGCTCGTTTTCCCGGATACGGTTCAGCGCCATCGAAAGCCCGATCGTCGTGACCGTCTTTCCCTCCCCCAAAGGCGTGGGCGTGATGGCCGTCACATCGATGTATTTTCCGTTGGGCCGGCCCTGCAGCCGGTCGAGCACGGAAAGATGAACCTTCGCCTTCGTCTTCCCGTACAGGTCGAGCTCCTCCTCGAGAATCCCGATAACCTGAGCGATGTCGATGACGGGCTTAATGCTTGCGGATCTGGCGATTTCCAAATCGGTGGGCATAATGGCATCCTATTTGAGATTGGGAAATATAAGTGGAACTTTAGCAAAATCGGAATTCTTGACATCTCTATCCCTTCTATAGGGCGATTTTCAAAAAATAATCATTCGATGCCTCTTTCTTCCCAGAGACTGTTGAAAAAGGTCGGTTTTGTCTTCCTGAGGAGTCCCGATTTATCGGGAGGACGAAGGATCTGGGGTCGTGGTGGTTTATATTTACCATTTGTTATTATTCGCGCTTAACGTCTCCCTGCCCCAGATTCTTCTCCCGTCCCGATTTTCTTTATTATATCTTGACTTTGGCAAATCTGATCATTTTGATAAAACGATCCAATCGGCAGAGAGTTTTTCAAAAAATGAACAATCGATCCCTCTCCTTTTCCAAAGGAGAGGTTAGGTGAGGATTTGTAGGATTTGCAAAAATCAGCCTTATTCATTTGTGAAACACCCTCTCTTTGTCTCTCCCTGAAGGGAGAGATGATGATTGAAACATAATTTCTGCAAATCCTTGACAAAAAAGACATTTTTTGAAAATCGTTCTGATGATCAGTTCATACTTGAAAATTGCCAAAGTCGAATTATATTTCAAATGAAAGATCGGGACGGGATCAGAATGACTTTTTTATACTTTTTCAACAGTCACCCAAGGGAGAGGTTAAGTGAAGATTTATAGGATGTTCAGAAATCAGAGTGATTCCACAAATCAAAATCATTTTTTTTCAGTCGTTTCTTCGACGATTTCGGTTATGGACACAATGACCACGGGTTTCTGGGGAAAATCATTCTCAACTGTTTTCACTTTGGCGATTTTATCCACAACTTTCATACCGTTCGTCACCCTGCCGAAAACCGCATACCCGTAATCCCTCACTCCATGATCGAGGGTCTCGTTATCAACCAGGTTGATAAAAAATTGAGAAGTGGCGCTGTCGACTTCCTGAGTGCGAGCCATTGCAATCGTGCCACGCAAGTTCTTCAGACCGTTCTTCGCTTCGTTCTTTATCGGATCTTTCGTGGTTTTTCGATTGCCGTTCGTATCAAGACCGCCACACTGAATCATGAATCCATCGATAACGCGATGGAAAAGTGTATTGCTGTAGAATCCCTCACGGACATAGGCTAAAAAATTATTTACAGAGATTGGAGCCTTATCCGGATACAGCTCCAATTCGATATCACCCATGTTCGTTTTCATCAGAACTTTCGGGTTTTTATCCTTTGGGAAAAGAGTCAACGGCAGTAGGAATACGAGTGTGAGCAAAACGACAACAAGAATACGCAGTTTAATTGAAAACATCTGATCCTCCTTGAAAAATTTAATGTTTGAAGATGGAGTCCTCTTCAGAAGTGGGCTCCATCTGATGTTAGTCCATTTTCATTGTTTCTAGCGATCCAGAGGGTGACGAAAACTCCTATTTAGGTTCAGTGGATGATTGCTGTTTATCGAAACCTTTCTTCAATTTTTCCCAGGTTTGTTCCAACCCCTCGGAAATAATTTTGGTGTGTCCGATGATGGGCATGAAATTCGTATCCCCGCCCCATCGGGGGACGACGTGGAAATGAAGATGATCGACGATGCCCGCCCCCGCCAACCTGCCGACGTTCATCCCGATGTTGAACCCCTGCGGCTTCATGACCTCCCTGAGAACCTCTTGTGATACCCGCAGAAAATCGAACAGCTCGATCTTCTCATCATCCGACAGGGAAGCCATCTCCGGCGTATGCTGGAACGGAACGACCATCAGATGGCCGTTGTTGTACGGATACCGGTTCATAATGACGAATCCCCATGCTCCCCTGTGAACGATGAGATTCTTCCTGTCGTCCGATTGCGATGACAGGCTGCAGAAAACACATCCTTCATTCTTTTCAGCGTTCTCGATATACTCGATCCGCCACGGAGCCCACAGAATTTCGACCTGTCCGCGATTCTTTTTCACGCCCGCATCCTTTATTTTTCCGCTTCTTTCTCTTTTTCCTTCTTGGACTGCTCGACGACCTTCAACTCCTGGTCCTTGGGAAGCGGCTCGTAATGGGAGAAGACTCTCGAATGAAGTCCTCTTCCTGATGTCAGGGAACGCAGCGTCGTCGCGTATCGATCGAGTTCAGCCAGCGGGACCTTCGCTTTGATGATCTGAAAATGCCCCTTGCTGTCCATGCCCAT
The DNA here is from genome assembly GCA_043824415.1 of bacterium. Taxonomy (GTDB): domain Bacteria; phylum Zhuqueibacterota; class QNDG01; order QNDG01; family DSAB01; genus JBDRSZ01. Next base: position 16,504 of record JBDRSZ010000392.1, read on the forward strand.
GATCTTCCCGCGCCGGCTCGACAAATCTCCCATCACATCGCCCATGCACTCTTCCGGGACTTTCACTTCGAGGTCGTAGATGGGTTCGAGCAGGATGGGCTTGGCATTCAGAACGCACGCCTTAAAAACTTCACGGCCGGCGACTTGGAAAGCGATGTCTTTCGAATCCACGGGATGCTCTTTCCCGTCATACACGATGGCCTTGACATCGACGACCCGATAACCGGCCACCGGTCCCGATTCCAACACCTGCTTGACGCCCTTCTCTACGGAAGGAATGAACACGGAAGAGATCGCACCTCCGGAGACTTTGTTCTCGAACGCATATCCCTCACCCCTCGACTGGGGCTCGACGCGCATCCAGACTTCGGCAAATTGTCCTGCACCCCCGGTCTGTTTCTTATGCCTGTATTTCTCGTCGGCGTTTGCCGTAATCGTCTCCCGGTAAGGAATCTTCGGTCTCGACTCCGTGACCTCCACGCCGAACCGTTCCTTCAGACGTTTGATAATTACGGTAAGGTGAAGCTCTCCCTGACCTGAAATGACCATCTGATGCAATTCAGGGTCGTTCACGACCGAGAAACTCGGATCCTCATCGTGCAGAACATGGAGTCCGTTGGAAATCTTCTCTTCATCTCCCCGGCTCTTTGGAGTCACAGCCACGCTGATCACGGGCTCAGGGAATCGTATGGGGTTCAGCACAATCGGATCTTTCTTATCACAGAGCGTGTTGCCCGTGGAAGTATTCTTGAGTTTGACCAGCGCACCGATATCTCCGGCACGCAGATTCCCTACCTCCTTCCGATCCTTGCCGTTGAGCTGGTAGATCTGACCGATCTTCTCACTTCTCTGCTGCGAACTGTTGTACACTTCAGTCCCTGGGTTCAGGATGCCGGAGAAAACCTTCAATAAAGAAAGCTCACCGACATGTGCCTCCGATACCGTCTTGAAGACGAGACCGCTGAAAAGTTCAGCCTCCGATACTTTTCTTTCCACCGAGGCGTCCGTTCCGGGTTTGACGCCCGACACCTTCTCGAAATCTGCGGGTGAGGGACCGAAGGATCCCACAAAGTCCAAGAGCTGATGCGTTCCGTAGTTCTTCTCCGCCGATCCGCACAAAACCGGAATGAGCGTCCGATTCAGAATCCCCTTCCGGAGTCCTTCCAGGAGCTGTTCGTCAGTCAGCGCCCCCGTATCGAGGTACAATTCCAACAGAGCGTCATCGCTCTCCGCCGCGGACTCCACGATTTTTTTTCGAAGATCCTCCGCCTTCGCCCTTAACTCATCCGGGATTTCCGACAATGAATACTTCCCGCTGCTGCCGGCTTCAAAGCTGACCAATTTCATCTTGATTAAATCGACAACCTTGTTGAAACCCTCACCTTGATTCACAGGAAACGAACACGCGATCACACCGTTTCCGTATCTCTCCTGTACTGAACTGAGCGCTTTATCAAAATCGGAGTGTTCATTGTCCAATCGATTGATAACCATCAGTCTCGGAATCCCGTATTCATCCGCAAATTCAACGACCTGTTCCGTCCCCACCTCTACGCCCTCAACGCCGTTGAGCACGACGACAGCAAGATCCGTCACGCGGAGCGAGCCCTTCGTCTCTCCCATGAAATCCGAATATCCAGGCGTATCAAGCATGTTTATCTTCCAATCGTTCCAATCGCCCTGCATTAAAGATGTGCTAATAGATATTTTTCTCTCAACTTCATCCTGATGATAATCCGAAACCGTGCTCCCCTCATCAACTTTTCCGATGCGGTTCGTCACACCCATACTGAAAAGCAGAACTTCAGCTAAAGAAGTCTTGCCTACTCCGCCATGGCCGACCAGCCCAATGTTCCTGATTTTATCCGCCGTGAATGCTCTCACTGAATGCCTCCTTTATGCGTTTTTTCTTGTATAAATGCCTGTTTGATTTGATGACGCATGATTCTTCCCGTCGGCCCCTTGGGGAGGGAAGACACAAAATGAACGATATTCGGACACTTATACGGAGCCATGTGCCCTTTGCAATATTCGATGACCTCCTCAGGACTCACTTCCACTCCCTCCTCCGTAACAATGCTGGCGTGGATCTCTTCCCCCTGGACCGGATCAGGCACTCCGACGACGACCGCTTCTTTGATTTTCGGATGCTCCACCAAAAATTCCTCTACTTCGCTGGGATAAATGTTGAAGCCGCTCTTGACAATCACGTTCTGCTCTCGTACGACGATGAAACCGAATCCATCCTCCTTAAGAAGGGCGAGATCGCCCGTATGAAGCCATCCGTCTTGAACGGCTTTCTCCGTAGCGTCCGGCCGGTTCCAGTATCCTTTCATCACATTTTCCCCCTGAACGATGATCTCACCGACCTGCCCGGACCGCACTTCCGAACCGAATTCATCGACGATCTTCAAATCGTATCCCGGCAGAGGCAGGCCGATGGAACCCGGTTTGCGTTCCCGCACCGGGCTGTTGAAAGAAACGACCGAAGTAGCCTCCGCCAATCCATATCCTTCCAGAATAGGGACCTTGAATTTCTCTTCGAACGCTTTCATCGTCTCTTCTTTCAGGGCATCCCCGCTCGAAAGACAAAATTTTAGTGAATCCACATCGAACTCTGCTTCGACTTTCGTATTCAATATCGCGCGAAACATCGAAGGAACGCCCACGAAATACGTCGGTTTTTCTTGCTCGACCATCCTCAGAATAGCTTCGGGATCAAACTTCGGCATGAGATACACCCTGGCGCCCGACCGGAGGAAACATCCCATGACCAAGGTGTGACCCAAAGGATGGTACAAGGGAAGAACACCAACCACACCGTCCTTGCACTTGAGATTGAGGAAATTACAGCACGCATCGATGTTCGAAAGAATATTTCGATGGGTCAGCTCCACGCCTCTGGGAATTCCTGTGGTTCCGGCCGTGTAGGCAATCAGAGCCGAATCATCGGGTGCGATTTCCGGCGTTTCTTCCAGGGGCTCATTCATTTCCATCAAATACGGCAATCGTATCTCGCCCGGTCCCGCTTTCTCACCTAAGACGATCAAAATGCTACATCCCGTGAATCCCTGGACAGCCTGTTTCACGCTCTGCCTGAATCCTTCCCAGAAAAGAATGCCTTTGATACCCGCATCCTCCATCTGACGGCGGATTTCCTCAGCCGTGTAGAAGATGGAAACGGGTACGACCGTAACGCCGATCTTCCAAAGCGCGAAAGCGCTCATCACAAAATGGGGAACGTTGGGCAGCATCAGGGCAAATCGATCCCCGCGCCCCAAACCTAATTTCTGTAAGCCCCCGGCCAGACGATCCGTCGCTTCTTTCAATTCGGTATATACGATCTTTTGTTCCCCAAAACCCAAAGCGACATTTTTCGGGTGATTCGATGCTGCGTTCTCTATCATTTGATACAGATGATTCACTGCAAAACTCCTTTACATTTCCATCATTAAGTTTTCGGCGTTGAACGAACTCCTCACGAACGGATCCGCATACACCCAGCGAAATCCCATAATCAGAGCTGTTTCCCGATAAGTCGCAAATGTGTCTGGATGCACATACTCTTTTACGCGTATATTCCGAAGGGACGGAGAAAGATACTGACCGATTGTCAGTGCATCGCATCCCGCATCCAACAGCCTTCGAAAAACGTCCACCATTTCATCCCGACATTCGCCCAATCCGACCATCAGACCCGATTTTGTGATCTGATTCGCTGAAAAAGTCTTCGCCCTCTTCAGTACATCGAGCGATCGACTGAAATCCGCCTCCGGCCGAACCTCGGAATACAGTCTGGGAACCGTCTCGACGTTGTGGTTGAGAATATCGACACGACTCTCCAACACGGTTTGCAGGCTCCTGTCGCTTCCCCTGAAATCCGGAATCAGAACCTCAACCGTCGCCTCCGGCGAAAGTCGACGGATCTGCTCAACCGTAAGAGCGAACTGTTCTGCTCCTCCGTCTTCCAGGTCGTCCCGCGTCACCGACGTAATCACTGCATGTTTCAATCCCAGCGCTTTCACAGCCTCACCGATCCTTCTCGGTTCGTCCGCATCGACGGGCAGCGGCTTGCCCTTGTCCACGCCACAAAAGCGACAGTTCCGGGTACACACATTCCCCAGTATCATGAACGTCGCCGTGGGTTTCTTGAAACACTCACAGATATTCGGGCACCCCGCCGATTGGCACACCGTATGGAGCTGCTGTTCCTTTAAAATCTTCTTCAACTTCAGGACGCCATCACTCTCACGCAGGTTCCGTTTCATCCAAGGCGGCAATCGGCGTTCTGCAGTGTTGTTTTTCTCTCGTTTTTTCAATTGCATAAACTTTTTATTTTAATAAATCTTTTTGTCAGAATCAAGAAATTTTTAAACTGTTTTTGGATGGACATTGTCCATACCCTCTGTTGAAATGGATATTATAGAATGAATCTGGCATTTTTAAACATCAAATGCCAACGACTTCCTGAGTGGAAAGCATTTCCATATTTTTCATCCATTTTCATCCAATTTTTCATCCAATTTTCCTCTTGACAATTTATCGCAAAATGGTTACTATCATTCCAATCTGGGAGATATACTCATTCTATTAAAAATATTTTTTATTAGGCATGGCTTATTCGAATATTTTAAATCGCATTTCTTTGTCGTTGGCGGCATGCGGGAAGGGTACACGCAAAATGACGTCTATGAATATAATACAATCTCTCAATTTATAAAGATACACGTCATCAAATTATAGCGTTTGAATCGGATCACAAAAAAGGATTCGTCATTGTTCATTAAGAGACCGGACACAATGCTCCGCCGGATGCGGACACGTCTCATCGCAGAACACATTCGGCGGATTCGGAGAGTACAAGCACGATGATGACCCTAATCCACTGTCTCTTGTGTTGTGTCCTGCAGGTTGGAAATTTAAACATCGGGGCGCTTTCTACTTTCGGTACAGGACAGGATAGAACCAAGGATGATATCTCCATCATCAGAGACCGAATCATTCAGCCGTTCGTCGAGAGAGATGTGGACTTGAAAAAAATTGAGCAGCTTCTGAAGACCATGAAATCTGACGGCAGCTGGGACAATATCGACTACCATGACAGTACTCGAGCCGGATGGAAGTTGCGCCAGCACCTGGTGAACCTGAGTGACCTGGCATTCGCTTACAAATCCCAAAAATCACCCATCCATGAAAATCCCGAGCTTGAAAAATCTGTATTCGGCAGCCTCGACTATTGGCTTAGACATGATTTCCAGAATCCCAACTGGTGGCACAACACCATCGGAGTTCCGAGATTACTGGGATCCGTTCTTCTCCTGTTGGACGGCGAACTCACCCATGATCAGCGCAAAAAAGGAATTGAAATTCTTCAACGTGGCAAGCTGGGAATGACCGGTCAGAATCTTATATGGGTCGCTGAGATTACGATAATCCGTGGGGTTCTGGAGAACAACCCATGCCTCCTGGACAGCGCCTTTAAACGCATTGCCGATGAAATCAAAATCACGACTGAGGAAGGCATCCAACCTGATTTCAGCTTTCATCAGCACGGTGCGTGTCTGTACAACCACGGTTACGGCTCCGAATTCGCGGCTGACTGCTCATGGCTTGCGCGCATCGCAGCCGGGACGCAATTTGCATTTGCGCAAGAAAAAATAAACATCCTCAGCAGCTATGTATTGGATGGCTCCCAGTGGATGGCTTACGGTGTTGCTGAAGATTACGGAGCGGATGGCCGAGAAATTGCCAGGCCGGGGCAGAACGCTCGATATCTTTTCGGAGTCGCAAACGACCTGCTCCAGCTTCCGACGGGAAGAGAGAAAGAGCTGCAATCGCTGGCGGCCAGAACCACAAACCGGGAGGCAGCCCCCCTCCAAGGCAATCGACACTTCTGGAAGTCCGACATCATGACTCACCTCCGGAAAACCTTTTATACATCGGCCAGAATGTACTCAACGCGTGTGTACAATACGGACGGTCCATCCAACAGCGAGGGACTTAAAAGTCACTACATTGCCGAAGGATGTAACTTCCTCTTCGTCTCTGGGGATGAATACCAGGACATCTTCCCCGTATGGGACTGGCAGAAGATCCCCGGTACGACAGTGGAACAGACTGATATTTTTACAGAGAGTCCGCGAAGAAAGGGAACAACAGACTTTGTCGGAGGTGTTTCCGACGGTCGATACGGCTTAGCTGTCTTTCATCTCGAACGGGGCGAACTACAAGCGCACAAAGCATGGTTCTTCTTCGACCGGGAATACGTCTGCCTCGGAGCCGGAATTACCTGTCAATCCGAGAACAATGTATTTACGACAACAAACCAATGTTATCTGCGCGGCAACGTGACGGTATGGAATGCCAGTGGGGAAAAGCAATTTCCAAGAGGCGAACACAGACTGACCTCACCCATAACTGTTTATCATAATAACGTCGCATATCTATTCGGCTCGAACGACAGCGTCCTGCTCCGTAATGTGTCTCAAGAAGGGAGTTGGTACGAAATCAGTCGATCCCGTCCGAAAGACAAAATTACCCATGACATCTTCACTGTTTTAATCGACCACGGAAGAACTCCCCACAATGCCACGTATGCGTATACCGTATACCCTGGTGTGGATAAACAACAGGCAAAGGCATACACTAAAAAACCCGGTGTGGAAGTACTCTGCAATACGGTCGATATCCAGGCAGTCAAACACAGAAACCTGAATCTGACACAGATCGTTTTCTTTCAATCCGGCAGTCTTCAGATCGATGAGAAGACGACCGTTTCGGTGGACAAGCCTTGCCTGCTTTTGATCCATCGTTTGGAACACGGAATGCGAGTATCTGTGTCCGATCCAACTCAAAAACTCGACGTGATCCATCTTAAACTATCCGGCAGATTGCAGGGCGATGCATGCCTGTATGATCCGGAAAATCATTCCAGCACCGTCTCATTCACGCTTCCGAAAGGCGGCCATGCTGGACAGAGTATCGTTCGCACATTCATAAATGATAATTGAAAAACGGCAGATCCCTCATTGTACACAGCAGTAAATGAAAATACTTTCGGATGTAAGTTTGATGGGTCAGGCCGAATCGCCACAACGGACTGATCATCATAATTTTTATAAGATGATACATCCCGGGAACAGGAGAAATGATGAATTCCAGACAAATAGTAAACGATACCCTCAATCATAGACAGCCGGAACGTATCCCCATCGATTTTGGGGGTACGGGACTCACGGGGATGCACGTGAGTTGTATCGAAAAACTGAGAGATTATTATGGGCTGGAAAAAAGATCCGTAAAGGTCATCGATCCTTTTCAAATGTTAGGAAGCATCGATGATGATTTAAGAAAATACATTGGCGCAGACGTTCTGGCTGTAAACATCGGGTACACGCTATTCGGTTTTCGGAATGAAAATTGGAAAGAATGGAGAACACCCTGGGGACAGGTCGTTCTCGTCGCAGAAAATTTCAACACGCGCGTGGATGAGAAGGGTGATATCTTCATCTACCCCCAGGGAGACACGACAGCTCCGCCAAGCGGGAAAATGCCGAAATCGAGCTTCTTCTTCGACGCCATTATTCGTCAGGAGAAAATCATCGAAGAACAATTGAATCCTGAAGACAACACGGAAGAGTTCCGCGTACTCAGTGAGGATGATGTGTCTCTATGGATAAAAGAGATAGAAAAAATAAAAAACAGCCCCTATGCCTTCGTTGCCAATTGGGGAGGTATGGGATTTGGGGATATTGCGCTCGTTCCAGCCGCGAATTTAAAATATCCCAAAGGCATTCGCGACGTTGAAGAATGGTACATTTCAACCCTGACAAGACAGGACTATATTCACAGAGTATTCGAAAAACAGTGTGACATCGCCATGCAGAATCTCAAGAAACTCGCTCCGATCATCGGAAGTGCGGTCGACGCCGTTTTCATCTGCGGCACCGATTTTGGCACACAGATATCGACCTTCTGCTCCGTGGAAACATTCCGGAATCTATGGCTTCCATATTATAAAAAAATCAACGACTGGATTCATCAAAATACAAACTGGAAAACGTTCAAACATTGCTGCGGCTCCATTCGGTCGCTCATCCCCTCTTTTATCGAATCCGGATTTGACATCCTGAATCCGGTCCAATGCTCCGCGGCAGGCATGGATGCAAAAGAACTGAAATCTGAATTCGGAGCGCATATTGTCTTCTGGGGCGGAGGCGTAGACACTCAGAAAACACTGCCTTTTGGAAGGCCTGAGGACGTGAAAAAAGAAGTCTTTGAGCGATGTGAAATATTTTCGAAGCACGGCGGATTTATCTTCAGCTCTATACACAATGTTCAGGCAAACACGCCCGTTCAAAACATCGTCGCCATGATAGACGCAAGTTCAGGATTTTAATAATCGCTGAACTTTGGCGGATTTAAGAATTTTGATAAACCTATCCCATCGAGAATGCAATTTTCAAAAAATGAACAATAGATGCCTTTCCCTTTTCAAGGGAGAGGTCAGGTGAGAGTTGATAGGATTTGCAGAAATAATATCATTATTGATCGGTTAAAAACACCCTCTCTTTATCTCTCCCTCAAGGGAGAGACAACGATTGTCACATTATTTCTGCAAATCCTTGATAAAAGAAACATTTTTTAAAAATCGTTCCGATGATCAGTTTATATTTGAAATTTGCCAAAGTCGAGTAAAATAATAAAGAAAGGTTTCCGACATGAAGATTCTCAAAAATACGGTTCTCCTGGCTCTTTGTTTTTTGGTTTTTTGTGTGACAGCATGTTCCAGAAATGATTCGCCTTCAGAAGATAAAAAAACAATCGGCCAAAAACCGATTCGAATCGCATTCATCACGTGCGCCCTAGATGCGAAATTCTTTCTGCCCGTGAAAAAGGGAATGCGTGATGCTGCGGAAATGTTGGGCGTTCAATGCGACTTTCTCGGCACCGAAGGAGTGGATGTAAAAAGGCAGGCTGAAATGGTGCGGAAGGCTGTCGCTGACGGCTACGACGGCATTGCACTCAACATCATCGATCCAATCGCATTTGACGAAGTGATTCAGGAGACCATCGACAAAGGCATCCCGGTCGTTGGTTTCAACGTGGATGATCACGCCACCCAAAACGCCCGCTTGAGCAGTGTAAATCAACGATTGGTCGACGCGGGCAAACGTCTTGGGGAGCATGTCCAGTCTTTCATTCCGGACAAGGCCCATGTGCTGATGACGATGCACGACGAAGGCGTTTCCGCGCTGGAAGATCGGCTGCATGGTCTGCAGGAAATTTTGAAAAAGAAAGACATCACCTGGACGGTGATCATCTCCGGCAATGATGCTGCGGTTGGTACAGAACTGATTGCCGATGCTTTGAAGAAACGTTCGGACATCAGGGTGATTCTCGGCACGGGACAGGCCGACACCGAGGCTGCCGGCCGTGCGATTGAAAAATATTTCTCGAACCAGGACTATTGGTCTGCCGGCTTTGACCTTTCACCCAATACATTGCAGTGGATCCAGGACGGCCACATTCGATGCACCGTGGACCAGCAACCTTACATTCAAGGATTTTACCCTGTGGTGCAACTAACGCAGTATTTGCGATACGGCATCATGCCATCGGATATAGACGCCGGTGCGGTCATCATCGATAAAGGCAATGTGAAGCAGGTCGTTGAATTAACCAAAAATCATTACCGATGAAGAATGAACCTGAATTGTTCACCACAGATCCACACGGAATTACACAGATAAAGAGAAAACATGAAATTAAGATGAAGTTGAATTAAAATTCATTCTCAGATATTTCTGAAATGAGGTTATCATTCTACCACCCCTGGATTCCTGATTATCCCGACTCCTCTATTCATATTGTAATAATGAAAGTCGGGACAGGAATGACTCCCTTTCCCCTGTCTTTCCCCTGTCTTTCCCGCAATCTTTCAGCGGGCTTGTCCGCCTCAGGCGGGAATCCACCTATGACCTTTTAATGTTCAACATATTCAGGAAATTGTGATTTCCTATTTTGGACAAATGTGAGTCAAGGAGTAAACCCATGCAGATTGAATCCCTGGACTTAACGGTTATCGTTGTCTACTTTGTTTTTATCATCGGATTGGGATGCTGGGCCGGACTGAGAAAGAAAAAAACCGAGCAGGCAAACGAGTATTTCCTTGCGGGAAAATCCCTTCGCTGGCCGGTGATTGGTCTGGCATTGTTCGCCACGAACATCTCGACCGTTCATCTTGTCAGCCTGGCGGAAGAGGGTTATACAAACGGGCTTGCATACGGCAATTTTGAATGGATGGCTCCATTTACGCTCATCATTCTGGCGTTGTTCTTCGCACCGTTTTATATTCGATCCAACATTATGACATTGCCGGATTTTCTCGAAAAGCGGTATTCCAGAGCCAGCCGGGACTGGCTGTCGCTTCTTTCCATTGTTTCGGCGATTTTTATTCATATCGGTTTTTCACTCTATGCCGGCGCCGTAGTGCTCGAAGGAATGTTCGGTATGAACAAGATGCTGAGCATCATTCTCATCGCCAGCTTGACCGGACTGTATACCATCATTGGCGGTTTGATGGCCGTGGTGTGGACCGAGTCCGTACAAACGATTATTTTAATCATCGGGGCCATCATCCTCACGGTGATCGGTATTGTGAAAGTCGGCGGCTGGAGCGGTCTTCAGACTGGAATTGACCCGCACATGCTCACGGTACTCCGCCCGCACGGCGATCCTTCGGGCCTGCCCTGGTATTCCGTTCTGCTGGGCTATCCCATCATTGGCATCTGGTACTGGTGCACTGATCAGACAATCGTGCAGCGGGTCCTTGGGGCAAAGGATGAAAATCATGCCCGCATCGGTCCCCTGTTTGCCGGCTTCATCAAAATCCTCCCAATGTTCATTTTTGTGCTGCCGGGTTTAATCTGCCTGGCATTGATCAATAACCAAATCCTTCCGGCCCTTCCGATCGCAGAAAACGGTCAGGCGGATGCAGCCAAAACTTATTCTCACATGATCACTCACCTGCTGCCCCTGGGACTCCGGGGACTCGTGGCCGCCGCCCTCATGGCCGCGTTGATGAGCACGGTTTCCGGGGCGCTGAACTCCATAGGAACTTTATTTACGTATGATCTGTATCAACGCCGAGCTCCGCAAACATCGGATAAGGCATTGGTACGGATCGGACGTACGGTCACTTTTGCAGCGATGCTTCTTGCGATTGCCTGGTCACCCCTGTGCGGTCGCTTCCCGACTGTTTTTCAGGGCATCAACGCCGCCATCGGTTATCTTGCGCCGTCCATCACTGTGGTTTTTGTCGCCGGCGTCTTCTGGAAAAAAGCCTCCTCAAAAGCTTCCATAATAACTCTAATCACAGGTTCTGTACTGGGATTTGTGATTTTCATCCTGGATTTCACGAAAGTCCTGAACGCCTTTAAGGCACATTATCCGAAGTTCGAATTTCTGAACTTCATGATCATCAGCTTTACGCTCGCCATGATTTGCACAGCGGTCATGGTGTTTACTTCTCTTGCATATCCAGAATCCTTAACGAAAGAAAAAAGCAAACTCGTCTGGAAATCTTTGTTAGAGCCACTGCGGGAAAAAGGGTGGCCTGGGATTGGCAATTATAAATTTCTCAGCATCGTATTGGCAGGATTGATGATTTTATTGTATATCGTGTTTACGTGGATTATTAAATAGATGAAGCGCAGAGCCAGGGGAAAGCACAGAAAATAAACATTAATCATTTTTTTTATGCATATTGATATCTTCTCTGTGGTTCTCCGTGGTTTAATTTTTATTGGAGGGACTCATGAATTGGATGAGAAAAGTCGCATTTGTAATCATCATTTTTATTCCACTTTTTCAATGTGGACAGAAAATCGCGGGTACCCAATATCAACTTTATTATCTCGGCGGTCAGTCGAATATGGACGGCTTCGGATTCACGCGCGAACTACCCGAGGAACTGAACGCAACAGACGAAGGCGTGATGATCTTCCACGGAAACAGCGCTCTAGACAGGGCTGAAATAGACGGGAAGGGCGTATGGGTTGAGTTCCGCCCCGGGCACGGTACTGGATTCTCCTCCGATGGGGAGACGAATCATTATTCGGACAGATTCGGCGTGGAGATCACTTTCGCCCGTCGCATGAGAGAGCTGAATCCGAAAGCGCACATCGCCATCATCAAGTATTCGAGAGGAGTAACATCCATCGACTCTGCCGCAGCCGGGAACTTCGGCTGTTGGGAGCCGGACTTTCATTCGGCCAACGGGATCAACCAATACGATCATTTCTTGGCGACAGTTCGTAACGCCATGGCTGTGAAAGACATCAACGGGGACGGAAAACCTGATAAGCTCATCCCCGCAGGTATCCTCTGGATGCAGGGCGAAAGCGATGGCGCTTTCACGGAAGCCATCGCTCAAAAATACGAGTCCAATCTGAACCGTCTGATGCATCTGATCCGATCGGCCTTCCGCTCTGATAACATGCCCGTCGCCATCGGTCGCATCTCCGACTCCGGTCAAGTCGAGGACGGCCTCGTATGGGAATACGGCGATATCATCCGTGAGGCTCAGGCAGCATTCGTGAAGAAAGACCGCAAAGCCGCGCTCGTCGTCTCCACGGATGAATACGGCTATTCGGACCCGTGGCATTACGACTCGCAGGGGTACATCGACCTTGGAAAAAAATTTGCGGAAGCTTTATTTGAAATCTCTAAATAGACGGCATCCCCATTCATCCGGATGATAGGATTCCCTGCCTTCCCCAGGCAGGGAACCAACGTAAGTCCGGCACCTTCAGGAGCCGACAACGCAGAATTCGTCTTCCTGCCATCGCCGCTTCTTAGAAATCCACACAATTGTCCTCCCAATAGCGACTTATAGTCGAACCAAAGTGGTTTTCGGATTTCACAATGTAATCCTCTCCTTTTTTCAAGGAGAGGATTTAGGTGAGGTCTCCGATAAAAATCCAAAAACCACTTTGTGTTGAGTATAGAATTATCAACAACCTCGTATTTCACTCTGAAAACCCGACGTCTTTCTTTTTACAACCTTATGGAATTCTCGCAGAAGGACATCCCGAATAGAGATAAAATAACACTCATTAAAATCATGTTTCTTATTGGCATAAATTTGAAGTGCACACCCCATTCCTGATGCATACTTCTTGGCATAGTATTTGTCCCTAGTGTCACGTCAAGTTATTAAAGTTGGATAAAGTCGTTTTAATTTAATTCTGGCATCATCGTTGGAGAATTGCCAGTCCACTTTAGCATTAAGACAATTTCGTTGATTTTGCC
>JBDRSZ010000393.1:0-11250 GCA_043824415.1 bacterium
GTTCATCCAAATACTGGCGAAGAACCTTATATTTCGCAGCGAGATTGGAAAGAGAACCATTTGCACTCATGCCAACATTGTATTGGCAATGGTGCAACAAGTCAATCTAAATGTTCAAGTTATTCTTGCTAGATCCCTAACGGTTTCATCCTCAGGCTTTTGAGAGACAATCTGAGCCTGACCCGTCAGGCCTATGTGGAATTTGATCTCCAGGGCATGATGTCGGGCGAGATCTACTCGGATTTCATCCTCCTTTTCATGCTTCTCCACCAATCCCGCCTGGAAGCGGAAAGGCCGGAGCAGTGCTGGCTTGAACGCTGGGTAAAAGATGCCCAGCGGCAGGGAACGCGGGCTCTTGACCAGTTAAGGGTAGGGGTTGAGCAGGCCATTGCAACCTTGGGCCAGGGGTTTCTGACTCATCCTGCAAACAGCAGCACCAGACAGAAGCTCCAATCAGGAGATTTGACTACAGATGACTACTACCAACAGCTTCTGAGGCTGGTTTATCGCATGATTTTCCTCTTTGTCGCAGAAGATCGAAATCTCCTCCTTCCGTCTGATGCCCCCCCTGAAACGCGCAGACTCTACATAGAGCATTACTCCATCGCCAGGATCCGCCGCATGGCAGGTCGCCTACGAGGTACCCGACACAACGATATCTGGCAGGCCCTCCGAGTCACTTTTGCCGGCCTGGAAAATGGTCAGCCCGATCTCGCCCTCGACCCTTTGGGTGGTTTTCTTTTCTCCCAGGAGGGGATCTCTGATCTTACCGACTCCGAAATCAGCAATGAAGCATTGCTCACAGCAGTCCGCCAGCTCTCTTACACGAGAGATAACAAGATCCTAAGGCCTATTGATTACCGCAATCTCGGCACGGAGGAGCTTGGGAGCGTTTATGAGAGCCTCCTTGAGCTCCACCCGGAAGTGAGTCTCACTGCTTCAACCTTTGAATTGAAAGTGGCGGCAGGTTCAGAGAGGAAAACGACCGGCTCCTATTACACCCCGAGTTCTCTCATCAATTGCCTGCTTGATTCCGCTCTGGAACCTGTCATTGATGGAGCACTGACGAAACCGGACCCGGAAAAGGCCTTGCTTAATCTCAAGATCGTGGACCCAGCCTGCGGCTCAGGGCATTTTCTTATTGCTGCGGCGCACCGGATCGGCAAGCACCTTGCCATGGTCAGAACAGGGGAGGCGGAACCGGCCCCTGAGGAGCGGCGAAGAGCTTTGAGGGATGTCGTTGCCCATTGTATCTACGGTGTGGACATGAATCCTCTGGCTGTTGAGCTCTGCAAGGTTGCCCTCTGGATCGAGACGCTCGACCCTGGGAAGCCTTTGGGTTTTCTCGATCACCATATAAAGTGCGGGAACTCCCTTCTTGGGGCTACTCCGGAGCTGCTTGAAAAGGGAATTTCGGATGATGCCTTTAAGGCCGTGGAGGGCGATGATCCAAAGATAGCCGGAGCAATCCGGAAAAAAAACAAAGAGGAGCGAAAAGGACAACAGAACCTTTTTACAGCAGCGCCAAAGGCAATTGACTGGGAGGAAGCCGTTCAGGGATTTCAATCCTGGGGCCACATGCCTGAGAATTCCTACCTTCAGGTATGCGAAAAGGCAGCCGAATATGAAACACTCTGCGAAAAGCCCTCTTTCCGTCATGAAAAAGAAATCGCTGATCTGTGGACTGCTGCGTTTTTCTGGCCCTTAACGAAAGAGGCAGCCACGACCGTTCCCACGCAGGATGTCTACATACGATTTCAAGCGAACGGTTCTCAGTTGAAGCAGGAAACCCGAAAACGGATGGAGGAACTTTCCTTCACACACCGTTTTTTCCACTGGCATCTCGAATTCCCTGAAGTCTTCACAAATAACCCTAATCAAAACTCCCATCCCCCAAAGGGAGGGACTCACCATAATATCTCTCCCCTTTCGCCTTCAACCTTCCCTCCCCTTGCGGGAGGGACTGAGGGAGGGGGATCAGGTGGTTTCGACTGCGTCCTTGGCAATCCCCCATGGGAGAGGATCAAACTCCAGGAAAAGGAATTCTTCGCTCAGAGAGATCCTGAAATCGCAAATGCCCCAAATGCAGCGGCTAGAAAGAAATTGATCGCTGATCTTCCCGAATCAAACCCGGGCCTTTGGGACGATTTCCAGGAAGCGAAGCGCTCTTCAGAATCTGAAAGCCATTTTATTCGAGCGTCAGACCGCTATCCCTTGAGCGCCGTCGGTGACATCAATACTTATCAGATATTCGCCGGCCTCGCGAGAGAGCTTATTTCAACTCAAGGTCGCGCCGGAATTGTTATTCCGAGTGGCATCGCAACCGACGACAGCAACAAGCAGTTCTTCTCTGACCTTACAGAAAAGCGCTGCTTGGTGAGCCTTTATGACTTTGAGAATAGGGAAGGCATTTTCCCTGGCGTGCACAGGTCCTATAAGTTTTGCCTTCTCACTATAGGTGGCGCGAATGCAGTACCAAAAGGCGCGGACTATGCCTTTTTCCTTACAAACGTAGGCCAGATGAGAGAGGAGGACCGCCACTTTTCCCTTTCTACCGAAGACATCGCTTTGCTCAATCCAAACACCCGCACCTGCCCTATTTTCCGAACCAAAAGAGATGCAGAAATCACCAAAGCTATATACCGCCGCGTACCAGTGCTCATCGACGAAAACAAAGGAGAAGATGGGAATCCCTGGGGTATGAGCTTTTTGAGAATGCTCGACATGGCGAATGACTCTCACCTCTTCCGAACCCGCGATGAGCTGGAGGCGGAGGGATGGAAGCTGGAAGGTAATGTTTTCAAAAAGAATGGCGAGCGTTATGTGCCTCTTTACGAAGCGAAAATGGCTGGCTTCTATGATCACCGTGCTGCAGATGTGGTAATCAGCGCCACTGCGATGGTTCGACAAGGACAGCCCGCTTCACTGAGTACCGATGATCATCAGAATTCAGGGCGATTAGTCTTCGGAAGATATTGGGTTTCTGAAAAAGACGTGGAAACCGCATTACCAAACGTTTGGGAGAAGCTTTACTTATTGGGTTTTACAGACGTGACTTCACCGACAAATGAAAGAACGACGATAGCAACCCTCATTCCACTCGTGGGAGTTGGGCATACGATGCCATTGATATTTCCACAACATGAGACGCGGATGGCCGTATTACTCTTAGCTGCCAATCTCAATTCATTCATGTTCGACTACATCGGAAGACAGAAGCTTGGTGGAATCCACTATACCTACTTTATTCTTAAGCAACTACCTGTGATTACACCGAAACAATACGATGTACATAACAGGAGGTCACTAATAGAAAGAGTGCTTGAGCTCACGTACACTGCTTATGACATGAAGCCTTTCGCCGAAGACGTTTGGGCTGAGTTATATCGAGACACTTCTGAGCAACCTTCTCTGCCCGAGCCTTACCTGTGGGACGAACAACGCCGCTTTCTGATGCGTTCTGAGTTAGACGCGATCTATTTCCATCTTTATGGCATTGATCGGGACAATGTGGATTACATCATGGAAACCTTTCCCATTGTGAAGCGAAAGGATGAGCAGAAATATGGAGAATATCGTACAAAGCGGGTAATCTTGGAATGCTACGATGCGATGGCTGAAGCGAAGAAAACTGGCCGCCCTTACCAGACGATCCTTGATCCGCCCCCAGCCGACCCCCGCTGCTGCCATCCTCCAAAGGAGGTCGAGACACCATGACAAGGCAGCTGTTAGTCGATCCTGCAGGGCTGTCCAAAGAACAGCTCGATTTCATCCAGCAGTTCGAGGCGGATTATAACGCAGTTGATCATTTCCTCAGAAAATCTCTCCGCAGCGACAAGCGGGCTTCCTTTAGGCATCTGGTGAAAGAATACTCGCATCAACATCCAGGCTGGCGCGATGCCGATTTGCTCATGACAATTGCTGCAGTCCGCAATGCGATCGTCCATGGTAAGACCGAGGCCTACCGCTACGTTGCCATTCCCACTCCTGCGATAGTTGAAGATCTGAGAGCCTGCAGAGAACGACTGACAAATCCTGCTCGTGCTATTCCCACGTTTAAACGAAAGGTAGAGACGGTTTCGATTAACGATACCTTGGCGCGAGTGTTGAAGATTATTGGGAAGCGCGATTTTTCACAGTTTCCAGTGTATGAAGACCAACGGTTTCTTGGTTTGCTTACGGAAAACGGCATAACGCGCTGGCTCGCTTTGCACGTTTCCACGGAGCTATCGCTGGTAGAACTAGATGAAGTTTTCGTCAGAGAGGTCCTTCAGAACGAAGAAAAAAGAATGAATTATTGCTTTGTGGCGCGTCATATGCGCGTAGATGAGCTAAGGGCGTTGTTTGCATCGAGCGAAATGCTTGAGGCCGTTCTTATTACGGCAAACGGAAAGGAGTCAGAAGGGTTGCTGGGGATTGCAACACGATGGGACATCATCCACCTTGCATGATTATCAAGATTGAAAGCATAGCCTTCACTTCTTAATGCAACAGAGGGAGCTGTTATGTCAATCGGTATATCTGAGATATTACAGTGGGCCAAATCGTTGAAATATTGGGAAAAGGCCACTTTGGACAAGATCCTCGCAGGAGAACCTTTCACCGAAGAGACTTATCAGATATTATACCAATACCTCCTTGAGGATGAGGGGCTGATTAGGAAATCGGACGAGCCCCGTCCTAAACTGAGGTTCTTGGATGAAACCAAGGTTTCCGAAGAAGAGCCTCGTCAGAAATCAAGAATCACCAAGATAGCAAACCTTCAAAACATAAACGCCCTTGCAAAAGAGCAGACCATTCCCTTCAGTCCTCAGCTGACAGCTATCTACGGCGCAAATGCGTCCGGAAAATCGGGTTACGCCCGCGTTTTAGGCTGTGCCGGCTTTACTCGCGGGGACAGGAAGGTGTTTCCGAACGTTGCTGACGAGTCGGGTGCAGGGCTTCAGCAGTCCGCTGACATCGCGATTTGTTCTGGCGGAAGCGAGGCCGAAGTCTGTTATTTGGTCGGCCAACCGAATCCCGATTTTTCCTTCTGCCATGTTTTTGATTCTACAAGCGTGAATGTGCACTTGACAAAGAGCAACGAGTTCAGCTTTTCGCCTGCCGGTCTGGAAAGCCTCGCGCGGCTCGCAGAAGAGACTGATGTTGTGAGGAAACTTTTGCGGAACAGGATCGAGGAGTTGAAGAAGCCGCACAGTTTCAACAATTATTTCATTGGAGAGGAATCGGTTGTTTCGGAGCTGATAAAAAACCTGAGCGAGGAGACGGGCCTTGAGGTGATCAGTAGCCTCACAACAATCTCCGAAGAGGACGAGAAGAAAGCGGGTTTGGACGAAAAGCGGGTCAATTATTTGAAGTCCCTAAATATCAACGAGAAGGTGAAGTCCTATAATGGCAAGATCTCTGACCTCAAGGGGCTGAAAAGCAAGTTGGAGGCCGCTGGGGAGCAGCTCAAGGATGAATTTTTCGATGCGTTCCGAGGTGCCATAACGTCTTTTGTGGAGATTAGTGCACTTGCCAAACAGATGGGGGTTGACCAGTTCAAGTGCGACTATTTCACACAGGTTGGGAGCGATGAGTGGTATCAGTTCATTAAGGCCGCGAAAGAATTGGCCGCAGCTGAAGGCGAGCCTCCTGAGAGGGAGTCATACCCGCAGGAGGGAGAACGTTGCCTTTTATGCCGGCAGATCCTATCAGATGAAGCCCTGGATTTGATCCGGAGAATCTGGAAATTCCTCGAGGACGATGTCCAAAAAAGGCTCAAGGACTCGGAGGAGCACCTAAAAAAGCTCAAGGAAGGATTTAACGCTGTCCAGACCAGCTTCTTCAATGAAGACTCTGTGTATTACAGACTTGTCCAAGAAAACAAGGCCGAGCATTTGGTGGTCATCCAGCATTTCCTGACAGCGTGCGACAGCAGAAAAGCAAAGGGGGTGGAATTCATTGAGAATGCAAAGACGGAGCCCCTCACTCCGCTGCCCGCAAATGGCGTCAAAGGAATCCATGATATGATTTCCGCTCTCGAAAAGCAGCGCGACGATTTGTTGAAGAAAGACTCGGCAGAAGAAGTTGGCAAATTGGAGAAAGCCTTGATGCTATATCGGCATAGGCAGATGCTCAAACAGATCAAGAAGGACGTTACTGTTTATGTCGCCGGGCGCTCTTGGGCTTCGGCTGCTTCCAAAAGGATTGGGACTACTGCCCATATTACGAAGAAGCATGATGCGTTGTTCAAGAAGGTCGTGACGGAGGGATACGTCAAGAAGTTCAACGGGATTCTGGGGGAATTTGGTCCGCCTATCAATGTCAGAGTTGATACGATTTCCAGAAAAGGTGTAACGTATAAGCAGATTGTCCTTGATAAATGTGCTGCCGCCGTCCAGGACGCAACTCCGGACAAGATATTGAGCGAAGGGGAAAAGCGTGCTGTTTCTTTGGGCGATTTCCTGACTGAGGTCGATCTCGATCCGCGATGCTCTTGCATGGTCCTTGACGATCCCGTCACGTCTTTTGATCTGGAATGGCGCGAGAAGATTGCTCATATCTTTGTGAAGGAAGCTGCTAAGAGGCAGGTGATAATTTTCACGCATGATCTTGCTTTCCTGTACCATCTGATTGAGGCTGCTGAGAGGGAAGGAGTTGAGATCCTGTGTCACTGGATTCAGAGGGGATGGAAAAATGGTGTGCCTGGGTATGTGTCGATTGATAACAGCCCTGCGATCGATAGATCTTTTAAGAAGCCAACCAAGGCCCAGCAGCTATTGGAGCGCGCCGCGAAGAAATCGGACTTTTCAGAGCGGGAAAGGCTTTTGAAGGACGGTTTCGGAGCCCTGAGGACGTGCTATGAGGCCTTTATCATATTCGATTTGTTCAACGAAGTGGTTCAGAGATTCAGTGAGCGGATCAGTTTCGGGCGTTTGGAAGAGATTGTCTGGGATGAGTCTATTGTCCAGCAGGTCATCAAGAAATACGAGGACTTGTCTATGCTGATGGAGGGCCACCTTCACAGCATGAGGTTCGGGTATAAGGAGCTTACGCCAGATATTCTGAGTGGGGAGATACGACATTTCACAGAACTAAAAATGCAGTTACGAGAACTGAAGAAAAAGAAAAAAGCCGCCTAATTAGCACTGATGGCGGTTTCGATAAAAAATACAAATGTTGGTCTGGCTATGGAAGTCCAAGATGGAGGATAGCTCAGATGCGAATGTTTCTAACGTCAGATGTACACTTAGGTATGAAGTTTTCTGGGTATCCAAGCGTGCAGCAAAAGCTTATAGAGGCAAGGTTCGAGGCGCTGAAACGGTGTGTTGCTATCGCTAATGATCAAGACTGTGAGCTGTTCGTGGTTGGCGGCGATCTCTTTGACAGGATTTCAGTAACAAAAGGCGATATTCAGCGCGCTGCGGAGATCCTTGGCGACTTTCAAGGTAGGCTGGTCGCTGTCCTGCCGGGGAATCATGATTTCATCACACAGCGGCCTGATGGTCTATGGGCAACTTTCAAAGGGTTCGCTGATAGTCACATCCTTATACTCGAATCAAGTGAAATCTATCCTCTGAGAACCTATGATTTGGACGCAAATCTGTACGCGGCTCCGTGCGAGGCAAAGCATTCGGAAGAAAACAAGATCGGATGGATTCGAGCGATTGAGAAGGATGAGGATGTTCTATTCCACTTCGGCATAGCCCACGGCAGCCTTGAAGGTCTTTCACCTGATTTTGATAAGAATTACTATCCAATGACCGAATCCGAGTTGTTGTCATGTGGGCTCGATCTCTGGCTAATGGGCCACACGCACATTCCTTACCCACCCATACCGGGGCGTAAAAGCAAAGTCTTCTATCCCGGGACGGCGGAGCCGGACGGTTTTGACTGTGACCATGAAGGGAGAGGCCTGTTGATAGAAATCGACCCGGATAAGCAGATAAAAGCAAGTTTCGCTAGCACAGGGGCTTACCGGTTTTATCATGAAGAGACCGCGATCAGTTCCTGGAAGGATGCTGAAAAGATCCTGGCCAGGTATTCCGAGCCTCAGCACAAAAACACCCTTTTGAAATTGAAAATGAAAGGGAGACTCCCTGAGGAGGAATATGAAAGACTGCGCGTGTTTCGTGACAGTCTGGAAAAAAACCTGTGTTTCTTCCAGTTCGATTCTACCGAGGTCTCGATCAAGATCACACCGGATGTGATTGACAGGGAATTCACAGAGCATTCTTTCCCCTACAGGCTATTGAAGGCACTGGCAGAGACCCAAGATTTCGAGGCATTGCAGGCAGCCTATGAGCTTATCCAGGAGACGCGGAGATGATTATTGAAAAGGTAATCATTAACACCTTTGGTGGAGTTTCCAAGAGAGAACTAGATCTCCAAGAGGGCATGAACGTTGTTGTGGGGCCAAATGAATCGGGTAAGTCCACAATCTACAACGCGATTGAGAATACGCTCTTTACCCCTTCAAAACTCACCCCTGCCAAGTTCAGGAAGCTGATGGGACGCTTCATCCCTGTTGGGGGCGGTGATACGATTGAAGTCGGGATTCATTTCAAAAGGCAAGGTAGGGAATACACCTTGCAAAGGCGGTGGGGGGCTTCGGTTTCATCTTCCCTGACACTGCCCGATGGCTCGGTCCTGACTGATGACGATGCAATACAGGACGTTATCACGGAATGCCTGCAGGTACCTGAAGGCACATGTAAGACAATCATGATGACCTATCAATCCGGTCTGGCAAGAACAGTTCATGACATTCAGGAAAGCAGAGAATCCCTTGAATCTCTTGGAGATTTCCTCAGAAAAGCTGTCATGCAAATGGATGGCCTGTCCGTAGATTTGTTTAGAGCTAAGATCGAAGGGTCCTATAACGACTTTTTTGGGCGGTGGGATATTGACGCCAATTATCCAGAGGGCAATCGAGGGGTCGAGAATCCATGGTTGAAGGGTGTAGGGTCCATCACTCACCTATTCTATGAAAAAGAAAAGGTGAGGAAGGCCCTTGAGGCTGCCGTGGAATACGAAAAGGAACTGGACGATTCGAATAAGAGGATCTCTGATCATGCCAGCGAGGTGGGCAAGACGGAATCATACGTCAGGAGCAATAAACCGCTCAAGGATGATGCAGTCAAACGAAGGCAGATCGAGGCCGAGCTTAAAGGCTTTACTTTAGAGTACGAGAAACTCGAAAAAGTCAATAAGGAATGGCCTGTGACAGAGTCGAAAATCAATGAGATAAACAAAAAAATACCCGAACTGGAGGAGAAGGAGAGGAAGTTCAATAAAGAGAAGGAAGAGGTCGGGAGTTATCAAGAGGGCAAGGGGCTCTTGGATAAGTACAGCCGGGTAGAGCCCAAAAAGCAGGCTGTGGAGGAGGCGACCAAAAGCCTTGAGAAAGTAATGAATCTCTCAGACGAAGACCTTAAGAGCATCAGAGAGGCGTTCAACGAAAAGAGCGGTCTCGAAGCTTCTCTATCAGCTGGCAAGCTCTCCGCCAAATTCACGCCAAAAAAGGACATGGAACTGGAAATTCAGAAGGGGCTAGACGACAAGTTCCGCTCCAAAACAAGAGCAGGAGAGATATTCGATTTTCAGGCCGACGGAAGGTTCCTATTGTCCCATCCTGAATGGGGCTTGGAGGTGACGTCCGGAGAGGTAGAATACGACCAGATATTAAAGGAATATGAAAAGGTAAAGTCGGATATTGAAGATCTTCTCCGGAAGTTTAGTGTAAAAAGCCCTGAGGAGGCTGAAGCCGTAAACACGACCTACAAAGCAGAGTTGGCAAAGCTAAAAAATGCCAAATCCAACCTGGAAGAGGAACTAGGAGAACTTCCATACGAGGACCTGAAGGAGAAGGTGAAGGGACTCCAGGTCAAAAAGCCTAATAGGGAACTCGAAACGATTCTTAGCGAAGCAGCAGACACAAAAGCAGAAATCAAAGGCCTTAAAGGGGAGCTGATTGATCTTCAGGAAAAGCTCCAAGGGTACGTTAAGGAATTTGTGGATCAGCGCAAATTACTTGAAAGGCTGGCGGAAGTCACTGGGGAAAGGAATAAGAAACAAAAGGCGCTCAGCTTGTTGAAGGGTTTGCCGACAGAAATAGAAAGTGTGGACTTATTCATCAGCCAGTACGAGGAGATGGAATCCAGACTCAAGGAGTTTAAGGATGCCCAAAATAAGCTAATTCAAGATAGAATTCGGCTAGAGGCAAAAGCACCCGACAGATCTGCTGAGGAAATTGAGAGGGATTTGGCCGAGGCAGACGAAAGATTCAATGCCGAATTTAAAAAGGGCAACGCTTTAGCCAGGATAAAGGAAACTATGGAAAGCTTGCTCGAGGAGATGGATAGCACGACCTACACGGGCCTGGAAAAGGATGTTGCGGGGTTGGTGCAAAAAATGACGGGAGGTCGATACGAAGCTGTAATCATGGAAGAGAGCATCCCAAGCGGCTTCCAAAGAAAAGACGGTATAACCCTGCCCTATGAAAACCTTTCCACAGGCACTAAGGATGTGCTTGGGATTGCTTTGAGGTTGGCAATAACAAAGAGCTTTCTTGAAGGCAAAGAAGGGTTTGTAATTATGGACGACCCCCTTGTTGACCTTGATCCCGATCGCCAGTCAAAAGCTGCTGACGCCATAAAGGATTTTGCACGAGATAAGCAAGTTATTCTTTTTACTTGTCACCCCACAAATGCCAAATTACTCGGCGGAAATAGAATAGAACTGAGCATATAGATCACAAAACGGAGAAATCAGATTAAAATCCGGAGATTCTCAGACGCCTCTGAGACTCAGGTGGATCGTTGAACAACTAGATTTCAATTCCAAGGCACGGTCGGGAGGTTATTATGGCTTACAAAAGACAGCTCAATGATGACGAAAAAAGGAAGGTTTTGGAAAAGCATGGGAGGCGGTGTTTTGTAGATGGGGAACCCATTACGGAAGAAGAGCCGGTGGAATATCATCATATAAAGCCCTTCTCTAAAGGTGGCCCAACAAACTTAGACAATATTGCTCCTGTTTGTAAACGGCATCATTTGACGATTGGAACCATGGGCCTTCAGGAATATCGGGATAAATTAGAACTTGGAAAGTTCTTCGAAGGTGATCCCAAATATCTTGACGATATAATTCGCTCGAAAAAAGGCCGTTGCGGTGAGGAATTTAAGTACGAAACAAGGGACGATCTCATCAAGATGTATTTTAAGGACGCCCAGCCAGAATACACGTTTTATGAATGTCCCGCCACAG
>JBDRSZ010000394.1:0-4522 GCA_043824415.1 bacterium
TCCACAAACCAACCCCTCTACTTCGCCAATGTGTTTTTATCCGGCACGACTCTCGGTTGCGCCACGGATAAGGACGGCCGGTATACCATCGAGCGCGTCCCGCCCGGACCCTACGATCTGGTAGCCACAATGATGGGATACGAGCCTGTCAGTGCGAGCCTCGAGTTTTTCGATGAACCTGAAAAAACCGTTTACTTCAAGTTAAAGCCTATTCCGATAGAGGGTGAAACCATATCCATCACCGCCAAATATCCCAAAGACTGGAAAGAGAACCTGAAAATCTTCGAGCAGTTGATCTTCGGGAGCAGGGCATTCGCCAAACAATGCTCGCTCGTCAATCCCGAAGTCCTGGATTTTGAGCGCTCCCACACATTCCGGGCGTATAACGAACAGCCCGCCACTTTCATCAACAACGCCCTCGGGTATAAAGTCTCTTTTCTTCTGATTTATTTTGATGCAAGATTACACGGTCAGGGACACTACGGCTTAAAAGGCTATATTGTTGCAACCAATTTCGAAGAACTGAACCCTAACGACGAAGAGGAGCGGGAAAAATGGATTCAAAACCGCCTCGTCACGTACAACGGCTCGATGCGTCACTTCATCAGAGCGGTGTGGGAACGCCGGCTCAAAGAAGAAGGATTCACCGTCAGCCGGCTGGGAGCGAGAGGAGAATACAAGATCGACCCGGACACCCTGCTCACGCCGGGCGATAAACCGAGCCAATACATTTTAAAACCATGTTCAAGTCTGTTAAAGATAACCTATAACAAAAGGGACGATGAGTCATATAAAGCTTATATGAAAGCTTTCGATGGCTCAGGCGACCCTATGATTGAGTTCAAATTAAAAAAAGCATTCGCGCATCAGACGAATCGGATAGAAATAAATAAGCCTATACTCATCACCGTCAGCCCTGACATCGTCATCATTACGGATTCTCCTGTTCATCACGGCAGATGGAGCGGAGAGAGGGCCCCGGAATGGCTGCCTGCAAATTACAAACCGCCGAAGCGTGAGGAGTGAATGTTTCTTCTGGTTCCCAAACTCCAGTTTGGGAACCGGTATGAGCCAAAAACTTTGTTTTCAAATTAAAACATCAACCCATGCGTGATCGATATAAAATAATTGACGAGGATGGCATTCACTTCATTACTTCAACCATCGTTGAATGGCTGCCCGTATTTACGAATGAGGTTTATTTTCAAATCCTCATCGATTCCATGAAGTATTGTATTCAGAATAAGGCTTTCAAACTTTTTGCCTATGTCATTTTAGAGAATCATTTTCACTGCATCGCTTCTGCACTCCATTTATCCAAAACGATTTCTTCGATGAAGAAATTTGCGGCGTTGAAGATTCTCGAACAGCTGGAAAAAGACGGCAAATATTGGCTTCTAAATCAGTTCTCCTTTTATAATAAACGATACAAAACAAAGAGCAGACATCAAGTCTGGCAGGAAGGAATCCATCCCGTACTCATATCAAGCATGGACATGCTGCGGCAAAAAGTCGAATACATCCATCATAATCCAGCCAGAAGAGGATATGTGGATTTGCCCGAACACTGGCGGTACAGTTCGGCCAGAAATTTTATCTTGGACGATCATTCTATCATCGAGGTAGACAAGTCCCTGTTCTGAACGATATTCCAGAGCACATACGTTCCCAAACTGGAGTTTGGGAACGAGATTAAAAATGAAAAAGGAAATACAGACGATGGAGCCTGCCATGAATAAAAAGTATTTGTTTGCCGCCCTATTACTCCTGCTGCTCTCACATTGCAGTTCGCAAAAACAAAGCATCCGCGTTGTCAGGCATGAGGACTACCAAAGGGATACGATATCCCTCCTGACCGACCTGACCGAACAGTTGAAATCGAACGATGCAGACTTGAGTGAAAAAAATATCGCGGGGATGACGGCCCTGTTCGACAGTCTTTGTAACGGCAGAATCGTCGTCGCGCCCGGCAAAGGTCTATTGCTGTTGAAAGAGGAAATGGAAAACATCTCGTCCCTCGATAGCGTGGTGAGCAAACACACAAGAGACGACAAAAATACCCGGCTGGCGATTTCGTATCGCGAGATGAAATTCCGACTGCTGGTGCGCGTGCAGGAGCGCATGAGAGAAGACTTTGAGAACGAAGACGCCTATCAAAGGCTGCTCGCCCGAAGAGAGCAAAAATATCACAAGGAGGGAAAGGAAACGTATGTCGGTTTTTCTCAGACGAATTTTGGTGACAGACTAATCGTCTTCAAACAAAAAATCCATTTGATGTTTCCCCTCATAGAAACAGGACGGGAATACAGCAAAGAAAAAACAGCCTTGCTTTCGGAAGTCATGGATCTCGTAGGCCGAATAGACAATTCCGACACTGGCATAAAACGAAGGGGCTGGCAGGCCGTCCAAAGAATGTTGAAAGAAATCGATATTCAGGAATCCGAATCCGACGACGAGTACTACCAGAGGCGTGCTTCAGGGCTCTTCGTCAAAAAGGGTGAAATCGTGAGTCGACTGGAATCACTCCGCAAGAACGAAACCGAGAAAGAAATCATCCAATACGCATCCGGTATCATGAAGGATGTCGAGAATCAGCTGAAGAAAAAACCGGATAAAAAGATGCTGGCAGAGGCGGAGGCATTCAAAAAATCTCAGGGACTCATCATCGTTGAAGGTGAAAAATCGGGTCGTCTTGATGACAAGGATTCGAAGTGGGACGCGACGCAGGGTGTCGATACTTCAGCGGCTGTCATCTGGTATAACGCGGCGTATAAAACAAACGACCAAAATCATAAAATCGATTTCTACACAAAAGCCATCCAACTCAATCCATTCTATACGTATGCTTATAATAATAGAGGAAACGCATATCAGAGCTTAAACAGGTTTGAAGAATCCATCCGCGACTACGACAAAGCCATTGCGCTGAACCCGCTCTACGAGCTCGCCTATTTCAACCGCGGCATCAGTTACAGCCAATTGGGAAGATACGAGGAAGCGGCCGGGGACTTTCACAGGACGATCGTTCTCAATCCGACAAACGCGCTCGCATATTACTATCGCGGGATCAGCTACAGTTCCGCCGGCAAATACGAAGAAGCGATTCAAGATTATAGCAAAGCGATTGAGCTCGACCCGAAGCATGTTCTCGCGTATAATTCCCGCGGACTCAGCCTTTCCGCTTTAGGTAACCATGATGAAGCCATCCAAGATTATCAGAAAGCACAGGAGCTGGATCCTCGGAATGCCGTTGTCCGCAAGAACCTCGGAGATGTTTACCGGGAGCTGGGAAAAGATGACGAGGCGATTCGAGAATACAGTCAAGCCATCGAACTCGATCCGCAGTATGCACTCGCTTACAACAATCGAGGAATCAGTTTCAGGAATCTGCGAAGATACGATGAAGCCATTCAGGATCATAAAAAGGCCATCGAACTATCGCCGGATTATACGACAGCCTATTACAACCTGGGCTGTGTTTATTGGGCGCTGAACGATTGGAAAGCCGTCATCGATATATGGGAGGAATGCCTTAAGATCGACCCGAACCACGAAAAGGTTCTTGAAATGTTCCCTAAAGTGAAACAGCTCAGCCGATGAAATTATCACTCGACTTTGACAAATTTGATCCGTTTGATAAGACGACCCAATCAGAAGAGCGATTTTCAAAAAATGAACAATCTCTCCCTCTCCTTTTCCAAAGGAGAGGTTAGGTGAGGATTTATAAGGATTTGCAGAAATCAGCCTTATTCATTTGTCGAACACCCTCTATTTGTCTCTCCCTGAAGAAAGAAATAATGATTGAAACATGATTTCTGCAAATCCTTAATAAAAGAGACATTTTTTGAAAATCGTTCTGATGATCAATTCATATTTGAAAATTGCCAGAGTCGAATTATCATTCGTCACCCTGCAGAGACTTCGCCTCTGCAGGAATAACGACCAATACTCTCACAAACGATAAAAATCGAGGACAATCCCATGAGCCCCATCCGATCCACGCTAAAATTAGGCTGCGTCGACCGCAACGCCAGGCCAAGCGAAACCGGCCGGTACTTCCAGAAAATCCACGAAGATCCGATGCTTGCTCGCGATCAATTTCGAGGTGAACAGACAGGTCAATGGATTCCGTTCAATCAGATGGACGGCACGGAAGTCCGCGAGCTCCAATCGCGTCTGCGCGATTTCGGTTTTTACCCGAACAGCGAGATCGACGGCATCTTCGGATACGAAACGCAGTCCTCGGTGCGTCTGTTCCAGGAGAACGTCCGCAACGTGGAAGAGGCGATTAAGATTGGAACGCCCGACGGCATCTTCGGTCCGAACACGCTGAGAGCGCTCGACCGATGGAACGCCGAGGGCAAGCAGTCCGACTGGGCTGACGTCTCGTCCCAAAACCCGACGGCTGAATTCCAATACTGGATGGAACTCCTGAATCAGTACCGTCAGACGAACCTGCAGCAGCCCGTCAACTTGGTCGTCGAACTCCTCAATGCAGTCGACCGTCCCGCCGCTGCGGCCA
>JBDRSZ010000395.1:0-2889 GCA_043824415.1 bacterium
ATTTTCGTTTCGATTTGGGCATTTTGAAGGAAGCGGAATTCACGGAAGGCGGATTCATCAACACGGGCGTCCCGCATTACGTTCTGTTCGTCGATAAATTGGATGTCATCGACGTGACAGGTATGGGATCGTTCTACCGGTCGCACGAAGCTTTTCCCGAGGGGACGAACGTCAACTTTGTCCAATGCATGGGAAAGAATCGGATCCGAGTGCGGACGTACGAACGGGGCGTGGAGGAGGAAACCCTTTCCTGCGGCACGGGCTGCGTGGCTTCCGCTGTCATCGCGGCCAAGAGATACGGATATGATTCGGCCATTGCGGTCATGACCCGCGGCGGAGAACTGACGGTTGGGTTCGATGCGTGTTTCGAAGAAGTATCACTCGCAGGGCTGGTGGAAATCGTTTACGAAGGTGAACTGCCTCTATCGCGGGAACCGGTCGGAAGAGGAGTGACCGAATGAAGAGTAAGCTCCTCATCGATGGCTACAACCTTCTGTACCAGTTTCCGGAATTGCGGAAACGCATCGAGCGGGATTTGGAGAGCGGGAGGGAAGCGCTTCTGAACCGTCTTGTCAGTTATGCTGCGGAGAAGGGAGTTGAAATTATTGTCGTATTCGACGGCGATGACAGAAATGTCGGACCCTTAGAATCGTTTCCGAGTGTGCGCATCCTTTTCTCTAAGCTGCCTGAGAAGGCTGATCCCTTGATCAAGCGGTTGATCGATCAGAATGAAAAGGGGACAGACTTAATCGTAGTCTCTTCGGACAATGAGATTGCGGGTTACGGTCGAATGTCCGGGATACGCGTTGTGTCTTCGCAGAGTTTTGCCCATGAAATGCAGAGCCATCCTTTATACACGACGGAGAAAAAATTCAGTCAATCGTTGACAGAAGAAGAGCTTGAAGAATGGCTGCAATTGTTCGGGGAAGAAAGGGATGGAAGTGATACGTGATAGACTTTCAATAACCGCATCGTTTCGTTCTGGATTTTAAAATGTTTCATTTTGAGGATGGGAGTTCTGGTTTCGAAGCTCGTGGGAGCTGAGCCTTTTTCAACCTCCCGAAGGTTAGCAACCTTCGGGAGGTTTTTAAAATCATCGACAAGAAGGAATACGATCGGTTTCAAGGGGACAGAAGGCCGGTTCCTTAGTTCGTCCTGCGCATTTGCCTGCTGTTTTTCTACAAAAAAACACACAGAGCTTTCGCTTCGATCGAATATACGGGATTTATGATGGATAGATGAACTCCACCTCAGAGGTGGAGTTCATCTGAATCATTTTTCTTGATCTTCGGGGCAAAAAATTGTACATTGATTTCGATCTGTTTTCTCTTGTATCTCCCACTTCATGAATCGTAAAGGCTGCGAAAGGATACCCTTTGAAAATCGCTGTCACCGCGGATTTACACCTGACTTCGCATAAGGATCATCCCGAACGATTCCACGCACTAGAGAATATCCTTCAGCAGATGCTCGGCGAAGGGATCGATTCGATTGTCATCGCCGGAGATTTGTTCGATGTCGAGACGCGGAATTACGCAGAGTTCGAGAGTCTTTGCCGAGGTAAGGATTATCGTCATATCCAGTTTCACATTGTTCCAGGCAACCACGACACCGGCATCGATAAAAAGGTCATCGCAGCTGAGAATGTGACGATTTATTCCGAGCCCGAACTTAAGCATTTCGATTTGATGAGCCTGCCGATTCTGTTTTTGCCCTGCTGGAAAGATAAAACAATGGGAGAACTGATCGCTTCTTACGCTTCGGAATTGACTCTGCAGAAGTGGATTCTTGTGGGTCACGGTGACTGGGTGGAAGGCATGCGCGAGTCGAATCCTTTGGAGCCTGGCGTGTTCATGCCGTTGACGCGCGCAGATGTCGAGCAATTCCAGCCTGCGCAGGTTCTGTTGGGCCACATTCACAAACCAACGGACACGAGTACTATCCACTATGCAGGCTCACCGTGTCCTTTGAACATTACGGAGACTGGTAAACGACGATTTTTAATCATCGATATAGAGAGCGGAGCGATTACTTCTAAGACCATGAATACGGACTTTGTTTTCTTCGACGAAACTCTCATTGTCTATCCCATTGAGGACGAAGAACAACATGTAAGAGACCTTATAAAAGCCATGATTGAAGAATGGGGTTTGTCCGAGGAAGATAAGAAAAAAGTCCGGCTACGCCTGAAAGTCAACGGGTACACAGCGGATAAGACTCGTTTTAGAAATGTCCTTTTAGATTCTCTCGCAGGTGTCCCTTTCTATAAGGACGAGGAGCCCGATATCACTGAAGTATCCCAAAGTGAAGACATCGAACGTGCAGAGATTACCAAGCGTGTCTCAGAGAAAATAGCCAATCTCGACTGGCCCGACACCGAACAAGAGCCGAGGAAAGACCAAATACTGTTGGAAGCGTTACGCGTCATTTATGGAGAGAAATAAGTGCCCGTCCATATCAAGGAAATCAACGTTCAGGATCTTGGTCCCATCAAGCGATTCTCGATGAAGCCGGGCATCTTCAATCTCATTTACGGTCACAATGAAAAAGGAAAAACATTTCTCGCCGAATTCATCATCCGATCCCTGTTCCGTAATGTTAGGCTCTGGATGCTGAGGGACATGAAAGGGACTGGAAAGATACGAACGCAGGGTCTCGAAGCAAAGCCCGTCGACTTTTCGCCCGGCTCAACCCAGAAACTGGATGATTACTGGGAAGCAAAGTCCGGCCTGCCTCCCGATTTTTCCAAACTCCTCGTTGTTAAAGGCGCCGAGTTAGAGTTGTCGAATGATGAGAGCGGTATAGATAAAAATATTATTAAACATTTTCTTTCGAGTCAAGGTTTACTGGATCAAATCGATAGCGATAAAAATATTTCAAGAACATTAA
>JBDRSZ010000396.1:0-3713 GCA_043824415.1 bacterium
CCGTTCAGGACACTCCAACTGGCTATCGATGCCGCTTTAGAAATGAAAGGGCGGGAGAAAATTCTCTTCATGATGGCCGCGAGCATGACCGTACCCAGGGTGAGGAAACGTCTCATCTTAAGACCACGGCGGTTTATCCACGGAATTCGCTTGGAGCAAAAGAAGCCGGGTTTGAAAAAGGCTGCGATGAGAATTCCTCGGCGGGAAAAGATCATAGAATCGCTCATGGAGAGTCGGTAGATAGAGCGCAGCACGATCTGAATGAAGGACACAAAGATTTTATAACTAAACTCTTGTAAAAAAATGAAATGAACAATGTTTTTTAAAATTCCAAATGACAAAATCCAAAATCCCAATAAAGCACAAATGCCAAATATTAAAAAAATTCATTGACGAAGTTCTATTTGTATTTTATTTGACACATTATCTTAGCTACAGAGAAATACAATAGTCAAAGGTAACATTTGTATGTACTGAAGAGTTATCATAACAGCCTTAAATTTGAATTTTGTGATTTGGCATTTATTTGTCATTTGGATTTTGATATTTGGTATTTTTGTCATACAAAGGGAAATTTACAAAAGTATAGTTTATAAAAAGATTTCTTTGTGCTCATTGCGGAAATCACCAACCGATGCCCCAAACGATAACGATCACTCCGGAGATCAGGGAGGCCATTTTAGAGCGCGGCGCGGAGGATGCGTTTAAATGTTACCAGTGCGGCACGTGTATGGGGGCGTGCCCCTGGTATCAGGTCGAAAATGTCGATTTTTTGACGTATCGAATTCCTCAAGCGGTCAAACTTGGGACGATTTTAAGCAACGAGGACAAAGACCAGACAGCCGCTGAAGTGGAGGAGATTTTTCGATGCGTGGGATGCGAGGCCTGCGTTCGTCATTGTCCGCGCGGCGTGGACTTACCGGATATCTTTCGGGCCATACGGAGGATACTCGTCGAATATGAATCCATACCCCAAGAGCTGAAATCGGTTATTTCCAAGGTTTCAAGTACTGGAAATCCGTTGGGAGCACCTCGTGAAAAGAGGGCTGATTGGGCTGAGGGCTTGGACGTGTCTCGTTTCGAATCCTCGATGGAATTTTTGTATTTTCCCTGCTGTATTCAAGCGTATGACGGTCGGGGGAAAGAAATAGCGAGGAAGATCTCCAGGATATTCAACAGTGCGGGCGTCTCCTTTGGGATACCGGGCGACGAGGTCGTGTGCTGTTGTGAGAGCATCCGGTTGGCCGGTGCCGAGAGAATCTTTCAGAAAAGCTTGGTGACGAATATAACGGCGCTGAAAGAGGCAGGCGTTAAAAAGGTTGTTACGACTTCCCCGCATTGTTACAGTATCTTTCGGCAAACGTACGCCGAACTTCACGCGGGCTTAGAGGTTATCGATTATTCCCAGCTTTTTATTCGGCTCATCGAAGAGAAAAGACTCGTGCCGCGGATACCGCTGGATAAACGGGTCGTGTACCATGATTCATGCTGTCTGGGTCTTAAAAATCGCATTTTCGATGAACCGAGGAGAGTTCTCAAGAGTATTCCCGGGTTGGAACTCGTTGAGATAGAAGCTTTCACTCGTGAGTTTAGCCTCTGCTGCGCCGGAGGTGGAGGCGGATTATGGCTTGATAGACCGGTTGAGGAGCGCATCACCCATGTGCGTCTTAAACAGGTATCCGATACCGGCGCGGAAATATTGACTGTCGCATGTCCGTACTGCTTGATCATGTTCGAAGAGGGGATAAAGGTTATGAACCTTCCTATCGAAGTGAAAGATATTAGTGAGCTTTTATTCAGTTCACTTCAGGACACGCAGAGAAGGAGTCCACCGCAAGAATGTGATTTAGCGGGCTTACCAAATTCCTGATTTTGTTTTAGATCTTGATACCCTGGGGGCATTCATTTTAAAAGAAATCCTCCTGGAAGGTGGTTGAATGCTAAGTGAATCCCCCAGGGATTTTTCTATCCGTCGGACCTTGTGAGTAATTTACTATTTTTTTTTGATAAAAAGGATTTTTTTATTATCTTGTATACGCGTTGGCTTGAATATGGGTTTGCCTGATTCTGGAGTGAAGCGATGATAGCAGTTCAAATACGGAAGGCTGTAGAAAAACTCGTTCGAGAAGACTCGGACGACGACACGATTGGCGGTGCTGAGAAAAATATGGAGGTTAGATGGCTTAAAAAAGTCGGCTAAGGATATGCTCGAAGGATATTGAATTCGGTTTGGAATGCAATAATAAGTCAGATCATGAAGGAGAGAATGAATGAAGCATGAATCTTACAATCCGTTCAAGACAGCGCAGGCTCAATTCGATAAAGTAGCCGAAATGCTGGGTCTGGATCAGGGGACGAAAGATCTGTTACGGAATACGATGAGGGAGTATCATTTCAACATTCCGATACGTATGGACAGCGGGGATGTGCGGGTTTTTCGGGGATTCCGAGTACAACACAACGATGCCAGAGGACCTGCAAAGGGCGGCATCCGATTCCATCCTCAGGAAACGATTGATACGGTGCGTGCACTTTCAATGTGGATGACATGGAAATGCGCCGTCGTCGACATCCCTCTCGGAGGCGGTAAGGGCGGCGTGATTTGTGATCCGCACAACTTGAGCATGCGGGAGCAGGAACTCCTCTGCCGAGGATGGATTCGACAACTGTCGAGAGACATCGGTCCGCTGAGGGATGTGCCAGCTCCGGATGTAATGACAAACGCCCAGCATATGCTGTGGATGATGGACGAGTATGAGGCCATACACGGATCGAGATACCCCGGTGTGATTACGGGAAAACCTGTCGGCATGGGCGGATCTTTGGGACGAACAGAAGCGACGGGATACGGCGTAATCTATACTGTGCGCGAGGCCTTAAAAATGATGGGAATCAAACCTGAGAAGACGACCGCAAGCTGTCAGGGATTTGGGAACGTTTCACAGTATGCGATCGAGTTGTTCCATCGGCTGGGCGGAAAAGTGATCGCAGCTTCTTATTGGGATCAGGCAGACCAAAAAGCTTATACTTTCAAGAAGGATTCGGGTCTGGACATGTCTGAATTGAGGCCCATCACGGATAAATTCGGTGGTATCGACAAGGTAAAAGCGAAAAAACTGGGTTATGAGATACTCCCAGAGATGGCCTGGATCGAACAGGACGTGGACATTCTCATCCCGTCGGCTTTGGAAAACCAGGTCAATGCGGAAACGGTGAATAAAATTCATAAAAACGTCAAGATCATTGCCGAAGGCGCGAACGGACCCACGACGATCGAAGCGGACGATGTGATCAAGAAGCGCGGGATTTACATGATCCCCGATTTTCTTGCGAATGCGGGAGGAGTTACGTGCAGCTATTTTGAGCAGGTCCAGTGTAACATGAATTATTACTGGGAAAAGGATGAAGTCTTGGAAAAACTGGATACGAAGATGACGAACGCGTTTTTGGCTGTGAACGAGGTTTCGAAGAAGAAAAAATTATACATGCGCGACGCAGCATACGTCATTTCGATCGACCGCGTCGCCCAGGCGTGCAAGAATCGTGGATGGGTATGATTCTTTTTGGAATTCAATGGGATTCTATGTGATGTATTTCAAACCCCATGTTCTGCATGGGGTTGTCTTTTAGCCATTAGGATATTTGAAAAAGAGTTGCTTTCATTAATGCTTTTTTGTATCGTATCTCCATTAAGATTTTTTAGGTTAATGGAA
>JBDRSZ010000397.1:0-15741 GCA_043824415.1 bacterium
CTGCGGAACGATACAGACAGCTGGAACAGCTTTTCCTTTGAGTGTGATAGGAGCACAGGATCAGTATGGGAACAACTGGTCTGGTATGGTGACTGTTACTTCGACGGCCGGTAATTCACCCAACGGCTTTAGCCCGTCTATAAATAATATCAATGTTTCAAACGGCGCGGGTCAGGCCAATCAGACATTGGTGAAAGCGGAGAGCGGCGTAACGATTCAGGGACAGGGGGGAAGTGTGACGCGCTCGATTACAAATATCACCGTAAACACGAACGTCTTAGCTTCATTGAGGATCCGCGATACAGCGGGAGGCGGAGGAAGTGAAGTAATCAACCGATCGATGTACGTTGGCCAGACGCTCCCTTTGTTCTCTGCCGGATACGATTTATACGGCAATTATCGCCAAGATGAAAGCACGAATTGGTCCTCTTCAGGTCTTGTTCCGACGGTGAATGCTGCGGGCGATTCAAGTATCACGTTCTCTCCAACAATGCCGAGCAGCGGTACGATCACCTGCACGGAGCCCATCTCCGGGAAATCAGATTATACGGGCACGATCACCGTCCTTCCAGGACTTGTCCATCATTTCGACGTGGAGGTGACGGGCACTGTCCAGAGGGTGGGGCATCCGTTTCCAGTGAAAGTCACGGCCCGCGACGCGCAGAACAACACGGCGTCGGGTTTTATAGGAAAAGTGCGATTCAGCGATTTAACGGGGACGGTTCGTCCGGATTCGAGCGGAGGTTTTGTGGGAGGCGTTTGGGCCGGAGGCGTCACTGTATTTCAGGCGATTGCCGTCGATCGGATTACGGTGACGCAGTTAGGGGCTTCGCCCGCCGCGACGGGCACCTCATCGCCCTTCAGCGTCATTCCCGCTCCGGGTATTCGCATCACGGATATTAAAAAAGTGAAGGCGGATACAGTCGCTTCGCTTTCAGCCGTGACTGCCAGCCAGACCGTCGATTGGTTCCTCAAGATGTCCGTCATGAATATGGGCAGCGACACGGTGGCATTGGACAGCGTCCGGCTTCATTTTATCGTGAATGGGATTGAGAGGAACGATTACACAGTCATCCGACCCAATAAATTCCGGGGAAGGAACAGTCGATCCCTGCCGGGCTTGTCCACAGATTCCTTGCTAGTGAAAGTGGATGTTACGGGCTCAAATACCGGACCGGCCACGATTCAGGCGCTTGTCTATCTCACTGCGAGTACGGGAGGATCATTGGTTGACGATACATTGACGACGCTTACTGTTCAATCGCGCGCTCAACTCGTCATCAGCGATATCGTCCCATCGCAGAAAGAAGTGACGATGGGTCAGACTTCCGTTTGGACTTTGACCGTCCCCATCGGCAGTGTCGGAGGCAGTGACGTACGCATCGATTCGGCGGCTGTGGATACGATGCTTTCGTTCGGACTGGGTTCGAATTGGGTGGTGGATCGACCGGTGCAATTCCAGGGCGGTGGCTGGATTCTATCCGGCGGCGAGACAGACAATTTGATCTTTTCCGTTCGGAAGACGGAGGATCAGGCGACGGGAACCTGTGACATCCATGCAAAAGTTTACGGCACAGAATTGAATACAGGACGGAGTGTTTTCGATAATACGCAGGATGCAGGATGGGCCTCGGTGACGATCGTCACTCCAGCATTCTTAGATATTACTCAAGTGATCAACTTGGCGTACAATGCGCCCCGCGTGAATACCGGACAATCGTTTCCAGTTCGAATTACGGTGAACAATACGGGCGGCGAAGGGGTCCACGATGTCTATGTCAATTTGAATACGACGAACGGATTGTCCATCACTTTAAATCCGAATGTTCACATTCCTTCTATTCCAGGAGGAGAGAGCAAGAGTGTGGATCTTACTGTTCTGGCTCAGGCATCTCCACACACAGGAGAGATATTTAGAGCTCAGGTTGTGGGGCATACGGACAATACAAACGAGAATAAATTTTGGAGTATGATCGATGATACGACGAAGGCCATCATTCAGGAACCGGCTGCTCTCGTTGTGGAGAAAGTATGGGTTTCTGAATCGGAAGTCGTGGGCGGACAGTCGGATCCGTGGCAGGTGAAAGTCGCTGTTCGAAACGGTTCCAACACGAGCTGCTCGGATTTGAGGATTAAAACACCCCAGCCTACCGACTTGTCTTTTTATACCAACGGTAATGTCTTTTTATCGGATTATCAGGTTTCGGCGCCGACACGATTTGTCGGAAGTGACGGACTGTTTCTTTCCGGCGGGAAGGTGGACACGCTTGTGTATACCGTGACTTCTACGGGCAACTGGGGCGGCAATGTGAAGGTTCAGGCCGTGATACGGTGGGAAGACCGGAATGATCAAAGTCCGCGAGATCCAAAGAGCCAATTTACGTTTATTACCGTGCGGGCAAATCCTGCGTTTCGGATCGTGTCGACGCACGTGAATGCTTTCAACACAACTGAGACGAAGAATGGTTTTGTCAATACAGGACAAGATTTTGCCGTTATTGTCGTTGTTGAGAATGGTTTGGGTGAGACAATCAAAGAGATCGACATCAAGCTTCGGTCCAACGGCGGATCGCTCATCAGCGAGTCGCAGAAACAGATACTCAGGATCACCCCGTCAGCGTGGGATTCTGTCCGGTTCAATATCACGGCAAGCAGCATTGAAAGCATCGTTGGGGAGACGTTTACGGCAGCACTCACGGGCGCTAAACTGAGTTCAGGGTTGAACTCACCCATAGGCCCTGCGTTGGATTCCACGGCGACGGTCGTTATTCAGAATCCGGCTCGATTGGCCCTTTCTGTAGAATTGGACAATCCTTCAGGGCAGTATTCAACGAATCAGCTGTTTAAAGTGAGGGCGCTTCTGAATAATCAGGGTACTGGAGGCGTGGATAATTCGGGATGGGTTCGTATTACATTACCGACGCCATACACGATGGATTATGCGGAGCCGGATACAGCTCAGATCACGCTGAACGGGCCAGCCGAATTTTCTGTCAGAACACCCAACGATGCACAGCCGATACGAACCATCGGTGTGATTTTGTATCGAATGCCCAAAGAAAAAAATACAGGGTATCGTGCAGTGGTCACAGATTCGACAGCCTTCGTGGATGTGACGACTTTAAAGAGCTCACTTTCAACAGTCTTGTCGATTTCAGATCCGCCAGGAGCGAGGGACGACACACTTTCTACGTATCAACGTTTTACCGTGAAAGCCGTCGTGTTTGCGAACAGCGTGAAGAACGTGACGGCTGAGATACGTCTTCCTCCAGGATACAAAACTTCGGATATAAAAATCAAAAGCGTCTCATCGCCTGAAGTCATATGGCTGGTCGATGCGCCCGACGACTCGATGGGATTGAGTCAAATTCAAGTTTTTACCAACGGCGTGGATGCGCTTCAGGAGGATCGAGAAGTGTCGGCAAGTCCTGTTACTCTTCCCGTCGTCACCGTGCAAAAAGCCGATCTTTCTCTGACGCTATCCACATCGGATCATTCTGTCTCGTTGGGGCAGGAATTTGTCGTGACTGCTAACGTGTATAATCTCGGCACGGCGGATACTGTGGGCGTCACGCGGGTTTCCTTGGCTCCTCTTCCTCCGGGCTACAGCTCGTCGGAGCCGCGCGTTAAACAGGTCGTAAACGGGAGCACTTCTTGGATTATTCGCGCGCCCAGCGAACCGACCCGGGAAGCCGTGAGCATTGAAGCGAGGATTTCGAAAATTCCTTTGGACGAAAACACATCCGATTCGGTATATGTGAGCCGGAGGGCACACAGCATTGCCATGACCACGGTCGGCGGATGGCTGGCTGTTTCCGAGTATGAGAAACCGGAATGGATGAGCAGTCAAGTACTCCCGGGGGACACTTTGGTATGGCTGATGGGTCTGGAACTCATCCATCGTGGCGAGAAGGGTGCGAATGGGATCGTCATTCATTCGTTGGCATTCATGACGGAGGATCTGGAAGAGAACGAGATTCCACCCAATTCAGTCGTCAGCCGTATCCGCGCCGTCAGGTTGATCAGGACGCAGAATACAATCATCGTGGATCGGGCGACCGTTTTTGGAGAAGTCGTTCAGAATACGTTCTTGGAGAATAATCCCGTAAACATCGGCTTTACATTCAAGGATACGATTCCTGCGACGGACACATCTTTCATTGCTATTTTAGGCGATATCGCCGGCGGAGAGGAGGAGCGTGTTTTCCTTTTGAATGTGCCGAATAAAGGATTTATCGACGCCAGGGACGAATTTTCATCGGGATTGAGTGTTTCCGTGCTGGAATCATCCGGGAGGGAATTTCAAAATTTTCGTTCTCATCCCACACAGATTATGTCGAATCAGATCGTTCGTTCAGACGCAAAGCCATACCTGTTGAACTGTCCCAATCCTTTTGGAGAACCGGGGAGGGAAGAGACGACGATCGTTTATTATCTGAAGAAGACGACAGACGTCTCATTCAAAATATTCACGCTGACCGGAGCGCTCGTGTGGTCGCAATCATTCACGGCATCTGATGCGCAAGGAATGATGGGACTGCATTCCGCTGGGCTGAATTCTGTGGTCTGGGATGGAAGAAACGACAGAGGGCTTCGGGTGCTCAACGGAGTTTACGTCCTTGTGATGGAAACGGGGTACGGTGATGTGGAACGATCAAAAGTGGCCGTCGTCAAGTAGGTGCATAATGAGTATAGCAATCGGACCGTTGGAATCGGAATGACCGTGAAGCGAATATCAGCTATTATTTTTATCATTGCTTGTTTTGTCGGGATGGATTCGGTCCGCGGGCAGGAAGGTAGGGCCGGGGTGGAATCTCCGTTTTCCATTGGGATGGGTGCGCGCGCCTTAGGGTTGGGAAGCGCCTCCGTCGCCTTTCCCGACGATCCGTCGGCGTTCTATTGGAATCCCGCCGGTATGGTGGTGGTCGATCAGAGGGGGGTCGGTCTTTCGATGACGACTCTTTTTGAAGGGACCCAATACAATTTTTTAGGCTACGTACACCCCACAATGACGGCGGGGACGTTTGGATTGGGTGTTGCGAGAATCGGGACCGGAGGCATCGTTCAGAGACGCTGGGAGAGGGGAATCATCATCGAGGACGGAGAGATGGGGTATT
Organism: bacterium; assembly: GCA_043824415.1. Lineage (GTDB taxonomy): Bacteria > Zhuqueibacterota > QNDG01 > QNDG01 > DSAB01 > JBDRSZ01. The sequence goes on from JBDRSZ010000397.1 coordinate 5,118, forward strand.
GGTGGGGAAAGCTCCTTCTTTCGTATGCATTTACGCCAGTGAAGGGCCTTTCGTTCGGAGTGAATCTGGACGTGAACCGTCAAGTGTTGGGAACGTATTCTACGAACGGGTTTGGCGTGGACCTGGGTATTCATTACGGTTTTCCGAGTGGGGGTGGGATTCTGAGGAATCTTTATTTTGGATGCAGCGTGAAGAATGCACTCCAGCCGCGACTCCGGCTGGGTACGTCCAGCGAGACGGTTCCCTATACGATTCGTGCTGGAGTGGCCAAGGCACTCTTTTTACGGCAGGAAGCAGACCGATGGATTTTCTTGGCCGATATTGAGAAGGGCGAGTACCACGATCTCGGATATCACGCTGGGATGGAATATGGTTGGAATCGCACGGTCTTTTTAAGGGCGGGAATCGATAATGGTGAATTGACTTTTGGAGGGGGAATACGATACCGTGATTTTCTGTTAGACTATGGAACGAGTCGTATCGCGGACCCCACTTATTTTCCGAGGAGTCACCGATTTTCTCTTATTTTCTACTTCGGGAAGAATGTATCCGAACGGAAACGCTTGGAGGAAGAAGCGCGCCAGCAGTTGATCCAGCGGCAGCTGGATCAGCGGATGGAGGATGAACGGCAAAGACGCATTCAGGAAGGACTCAGAGCAGGTCGGGAGTACATTCAGAAAGAAGACTATTTCAATGCGAGGCTCGAATTCTCCAGAGTGCTGAGGGAAGATCCGAGTAATGCGGAGGCGCAGCAACTGATCAGGGATACTGCGGTGAGAGAGCAAGAATTGCAGGATCGGAGAGAAGCGGAACTGCTCCGGCAGGACAGGGAGCAAGAACAGCAGAGACGGGACAATGCGTTCGTGGAACAGCGGTTCAACGAGGGCAATGAAGCGCTGACAAGAGGTGACTATAAAAAGGCGATTGAGAAATTTCAACAAGCGCTCGAGAGAGATCCGGAAAGTCCGCACGTCAACAGCTACCTAAGGCAGGCACGCATTGAACTGGAGAATGAGGTGAATCAGCTGATCGCCAGAGCCAAGCAGCTGCAGCGCCAGGGCAGTTTTTCGGAAGCGTACAAGATGTTGAATCGAGCGAAAGATCAGACAGAGGGGATCGCGGAACTTCAGAGCAGAGTTTTAGGAGAGATTCAAGAGCTGGACAGGGTGGTCGATTTCATGAATTATTTACAGGACGGCCAGCAACAGTATGCCAGAGGGGATTATGAAGCCGCGGCTCGTTTGTATCAGAGAGCACTCGATCTTTTCCCCAATCATTCCATTGCAAAAGAACGTCTCAGGAACGCGCTCGCGAGATCCAAGGGTAAAAAACAGGAGATGACGGTCGAAGTCAGGGATAAGTTTTTTGAGGGTAACAATCTGTTTACAAAGGGACAGTACGAAGAAGCCATTCAAGTTTGGGAAGAGGCCCTGAAGCTCGATCCGAACCACATTGATATATTAAATGCCATCGAGCGTGCAAAGAAAAAACTCGAATTGTATAAGAAAAAAGAGAAAGAATAGAGCGCCTGGGGATATTATGTTCAAGCATGTGATCAAAGAAGAGTACAAGGTTCCGGCTGATCTTGATTATTTGGGGGAGATGCGGGATTTTGTGACCCGCATCGGAAGGAAGTACGGTGTGTCGGAACGCATCATCAATGCGTTCAAGCTGGCGATCGATGAGGCAGGAACGAACATCATTCGTCACGCCTACCGAGACTGGGAAGGATTCATCACAATCCAGATGATTATCCGGGATAAAAACGTGACTGTTGCACTCATCGATCAGGGGCACACGTTCAATCCAAACAATGTTCGGGACCCCGATCTCCAAAGGTACGTGGATATCGGGAAGAAAGGTGGACTGGGTATTTTTATCATTCGGCGAGTGATCGATGAAATTGACTACCGGAAAACGATCCATGGAAATGAGTTGAGGCTGACGAAGCATAGGGATGTTTCTCCCCGCAAGCGCTGGCGTGTGGATGAATTATCTTTCACGATGAAAACCCGATTTTCTCTGATCGCATCGGGTATTTTGACTTGTTTCGTTCTGGCGGGATTCGTTTGGAGTACTATTCGACAGGGCAAAAAGATCTGGGAAGAGAATCTATCGGTCGGCAGGACCATCGCCAAGTCGATGGCGAATGTGTGTCCCGATCATCTCGTGGAAGAAAACACACCCGAGCTTGTTACGATTTCGGCTGATGCCCAGCGAGAGAATGCTCCACTTGTCGCGGAAGCCATGATTGTCGATACTTTGGGAAGAATTCACGCACTCCGCAGAGACCTCTTCTTGACGACATTCGTCCTGCCTTCGGATGCGGTCGAAAGGAAGGCGGGAGTTTTTGAGTATACGATGCCGGGCATCGGAGCTGTCTATGATGTCGTTGAGGACGTCATCCCTGAGGCGTCGGAGGTTCGGCGGCCCGTAGGGACGATTCACCTTTTGCTGGACAAGACCGTTGTGGACGGTGAAATAGCTTCCGGAAGAGAAAGGGTTTTTTTCATTTCAGCAGCGATCCTGATTGTCGGATATTTAGGGATTTTTCTTCTGGTATATGTGACGATGAGATCTTTCAAGAAGCTGTCCAAGTGGGTTCGGGCTCTGGGGAGAGGAGAAGCACAGGACGAAATCGAGTTCGACGCTTCGGACGAGGTGGGCGAGATTGCCCAGGCTTTCAGCGAGATCACGGAGAAGTTCCGGAAATCTCAGGAAAATTTGGCAGAGCAGGAGCGCCTTCAAAAAGAGATGCAGGTGGCCCAGGAGATCCAACAGACGCTGCTTCCGGCAGCCTTTCCGGAAATTGAAGGGTACGAGATTGCTTCGTATTACGAAGCAGCCAAGGAGGTTGGAGGAGATTATTTCGATTTTGTGGAAGTGGACAAGGACACCTTGGGAATCGTGGTGGCTGATGTTTCGGGGAAGGGAGTTCCGGGATCTTTGGTGATGACGATGATCCGTACGGCCCTCCGTACTGAGGCGAGGGGGAATAAAAATGCGGCTGATGTGTTGACCAGAGTAAACGATTTTGTGATCAACGACATGAAACGGGGCATGTTTGTCACGGTTTTTTATGTCATCCTGGATTCGAAGAATCGCATGATTAACTATGCAAGCGCCGGCCACAATCCGATGATTCTTTATCGAGGGGGGACGAAGAAAAGTTATTATCTCAATCCGAGGGGATTCCCCATAGGGATCAATCTCCCGGACAGCGCGTTATTCCGGCAGTCGATACAGTCGGATACATTGCGCCTTCGACCCGAAGATGTTCTGATCATTTACACGGACGGCATTACAGAAGCGATGAATCCAATGAGGGATCGGTTTGGCGATGAACGGTTTCTTCAGACCATTCGTGATTATGCGGATTTAAACGTGGATCCGCTGGTCGATAGAATCCGTGATGAGATCAATGTTTTTACAGAAGGATTTTCTCAGAGTGATGATATTACACTCGTCGCCATTCGAGAGAAGATGAAAGTCGAGGACGTTCTGTTTAATCTCAGGACGCGTTTGATGCACATGGTGGACAAAGAAGGAATGAGTGTAAAGGAGGCGTGCCGTGTATCAGGCGTGTCGACGTCGACGTATTACAAATATAAAAAGCGATTCAAGAAGATGGGTGCGGCAGGACTAAAAGAGAAGATCACTCGGTCCGAGATTGAGGAGAAACATATCAGCATCGAAGAAAAGGCAAAAATGTTCGGTATCATCAAAGAGCATCCTGAGTACGGAGCCAAACGGATCAGCGAAGAATTAAACACTGAAAAGTACGGTTTTACAGTAATGGATGAGAAGAAAATTTACGATGAGTTGGTAAGAAGCCGCTTGAACACGAAAGAACTGAGAATGGCTTTCATAGAGAGGGGCGGTAAAGGCAAGAAGATGAAACCTCCGGGAACTCCATTCTTGACCCTGGACGGCCAAGTGATTGTTGAGTCCAAAATTTTGAGAGAATCGACAGTCGAGAAAACACCTCCTGTGCCCATTGAAGAGGAAGCGTTTACGCAGCGCGATGGGGAGGAAGAAGGGGTGTTGGCCGCCGATTCGGTGAAGGAAAAAACCGATGTTTTTGAAGACTTGATGCCGGCTGACGAATGGGTTGAAGATGGGAAAGAAATTGAATCCGAAAAGGAGGATGCGTTTGTCCTAGAAGGATTTGGTAAAGGCGTCGAACTTCCTCACCCATGGAATCCGAAAAAGCTGAATTCAGAAGAGGAAGGTCTGATGATTGTCATGGAAGAAGTGGAAAATGAGGACGTTTCGGAAGAAATGAACGATGATGAAATGTTTCATGAATTGATTACCGATGTTTTCGATATTGCTGAGGATGAACAGATGGTCGATGTCAAGGATGAAGGACGTCCGACACTGGATCAGATTTTAGAGATTGAGGATGAGGCCATTTTTGACATCGGTGCTGGTGATATGTTTGAGGATCGGATCGCTGCATCCGTGGCGGGGGAACTCTTTGGAGAGGAAATAGGAAAAGCAGAAGGCAGAGATATCGGAGAAAGTACGGTCATTTTTCGAGAGTCCGGACTGTATGGAGGTAGCGAACAAAGCGAAAGAGAGACTATAGAGGGATTGTCAGATTCTCTTGAAACCGAAATTGAGGAGAGCACTGGAGCTTTAGAGAGGGATAAGGAAATAAAATTTTTAGAAATTGGGAGAGAGTTTTATCAGCGGGGAGACTACGCAAGAGCGGTCGAAGAGTTCCAAAAAACTGTAGAAGATTATCCGAATTTTATCGAAGCCCGGCAGTATCTGGGAGATACGTTTTTCCGAATGGGTCAGATGGACAAGGCTAGGGAAGTGTATGATATGGTCAGGCAGTTGGACCCTGAGAATGTGAATGTGTTGGAGAATTTAGGGGTCATCTTTGCGAACCGCGGTGATTATAAAAAAGCGGTCTGGCAGTGGGGTGAAGTACTGAAACATAATCCCGACAGGCGTGACATCATCGCTCGGATTAAAAAGATGCAAAGGGTTATTCGACAGAGATATTTGTAAAATAAAAGAGTTGACAATTTATCGTTTTTCTATTAAATTATTTCATTAAATTGTTTAATCCCGCCAGAGGCGGGCAAGGGTTTAATTCCCCGCTCCTTGCGGCGGGGTATTTCATTATTTTTTTTATTTATGGAGTGGTACAGGATGGACGGCATACAAGTATCGGTGGAAAAGGTGGATCCCCAGAGCGATATTTCCATTATCCGAGTTGGTGGATACATCGATACGACGACTTCCTCAGAGCTTGAGCGCGCATTGGATTCGCTTCTTAAAGCAGGGATCGTTCGAGTGATCATCGATCTTGGAAATGTAGATTACATATCGAGCGCAGGATGGGGGATTTTTATCAGTGAGATTAAAGGAATCCGAGAGAGGTCAGGAGATTTAAAACTGGCAAGGATGATTCCAGATGTTTACGAGGTTTTCGAATTACTGGAGTTTCATTACATATTGAAAGCTTTTGATACGATCGAGGATGCGATAAGCAGTTTTGATGAAGAAAGCGGCACGATCACTCCTAGGGGAAAAAAGTACAAAGAGGAGAAGATCAGCACGAAGCCCGTTGATATCGAAGATGAAGTGCAGACTGCGGATTCACAGCCAGAAGGAATGGAGGAAAAGGTCAAGGAGATTGCCTTAAAACATTCCAATTGGGGGGCGTCAAAGATCGCCAAGGAGTTGAATTCAGAAAAATACGGCTTTGTCAGAGTGGGAACGTTGGCCGTATGGAAAATCCTACGCAAACTCGATCTTGGGAGTAAAAAACTTCGAGGATTTCAGAGTCAAAATATAGAAACGGAAGAAACAGAGTAGGTATTATCAAAGAGAGAGGATGCGATGGCCTATAGTCAAACTTATAAAATTATTAAGAACCATATTTTTGAAGGGGAGCTTGTTGCAGGCTCCCCTATTGCTATTAGGATTGATCAGACGCTAACACAGGACGCGACAGGGACAATGGCTTATCTGCAATTCGAGGCATTGGGATTGGACCGCGTGCGTACGGAACTTTCTGTGAGTTATGTGGATCATAACACACTCCAGTCGGGATTTGAGAACGCCGATGACCATCAGTTTCTTCAATCCATGGCTGCGAAGTATGGTCTATATTTCTCGCGTCCCGGGAATGGAATCTGCCATCAAATCCATTTGGAGCGTTTTGGAATACCAGGAAAGACGTTATTGGGTTCGGACAGCCATACACCCACAGGCGGTGGCATTGGGATGCTGGCCATAGGCGCCGGAGGCCTCGACGTGGCATTGGCCATGGCAGGCCGTCCGTTTTACCTTACGATGCCCAAAGTCGTGAATATTCGGTTGACCGGTCGGCTCCGTCCGTTCGTTTCGGCGAAGGACGTGATCTTGGAGGTGCTCCGACGACTCAGCGTGAAAGGCGGTGTGGGGAAGGTTGTGGAATATACGGGAGAGGGCGTTGAAAGCCTTTCGGTTCCTGAGAGAGCAACGATAACCAACATGGGCGCAGAGTTGGGCGCAACGACCTCGGTTTTTCCGAGTGATGAACAGACGAAGATGTTCCTTAGAGCTCAGGGCAGAGAAGATGCATGGCATCCGGTGATGGCGGATTCCGGCGCCAAGTACGACGAGGTTGTGGAGATGAACCTTTCTGAATTGGAGCCTCTCATTGCTCAGCCCCACATGCCCGACAATGTGGTGAAGGTGAAGGACCTGAAGGGGATGAAGGTCCAGCAGGTCGGCATGGGAAGCTGCACCAATTCGTCCTATCGGGACTTGATGATCGTGGCAGGCATGCTCAAGGGCCGCAAGGTGCATCCCGACGTGCCCACGGCCCTGGCCCCGGGTTCCAGACAGGTCGTCTTGAGTCTGCTGCAAAACGGTCAGTGGCAGCATATCATTTCTGCGGGCGTCCGCCTTCTCGAAAATGTCTGCGGACCGTGCATCGGCATGGGTTTCTCGCCGCCTACAGAGGCCGTGACTCTCCGCACGTTTAACAGGAACTTCCTAGGACGGAGCGGCACCAAGAATGCCAGCGTCTATCTTTGCAGTCCCGAAACGGCGGTTGCAGCGGCCCTTACAGGAGAGATCACCGACCCCAGGGAATTGGGCATCGCACCCGTGACTGTGCATATGCCGGAACAATTCCCAATCGACGATTCGATGATCATCCCTTCGGCGAAAGACGGCCGGGATGTGGAAATTATTCGAGGCCCCAATATTAAGCCTCTTCCGGTTCAGAAACCACTGCCGGCCATGCTTGCCGGTCCGGTGCTCCTGAAGACGGAGGACAACATCACGACCGATCATATCATGCCGGCGGGCGCCAAGATCCTTCCCCTCAGGTCCAATATTCCGGCGATTGCCGAGCATGTGTTTGAAGTCGTGGATCCAACATTTGCTTCGAGAGCCAAGGCCGCCGGTGGTGGATTTGTCGTGGGCGGCGCCAATTACGGTCAGGGATCGAGCCGTGAGCATGCGGCTCTGGCGCCTATGTATCTCGGCATTAAGGCCGTGATTACCAAATCGTTCGCGCGCATCCATTTAGCCAATCTCATCAATTTCGGGATCGTTCCATTTACCTTTATCAATGAAAGCGATTACGACCAGATCGATCAGGAAGATAAACTGGAAATCGATGTGTCCCATATCGAGAAGCTTCCCGTCCTATTGAAGAACAAGACGAAAGGCATAGATATTCCCTTGTCTCATTCTTTGAGTGAAAGGGATATGGAACTGATCAAGGCCGGAGGCTCGTTGGCCTACGCTAAGAAGCAACTCGAAATGTAAATCACTAAACGGACGAGAATCTTTTCAAAACAAAGGGTAGAAGATGACCACATCAAAGATCACTTGGACACAGATTGACGAAGCGCCGGCATTGGCAACGAAAGCTCTGCTCCCCATCATTCAGGCATATATAAAGGGTTCCGGCATCGAGGTTGAAACAGCGGACATCTCTCTTACGGGCAGGATCATCGCAAACTTTCCCGACAATCTCACCGAAGAGCAAAAAATCCCGGATTATCTGACGGAACTGGGCGAGCTCACTCAGACGCCAGAGGCCAATATCATCAAACTGCCCAATATCAGTGCTTCCATTCCTCAGCTGCAGGCTGCGATCAAAGAATTGCAGGAAAATGGATACGATATCCCTGACTACCCTGAAGAATCCAAGAACGACGCCGAGAAAACTCTTCAGGCAAAATTCTCCGTGGTTCTCGGTTCTGCGGTCAATCCCGTGTTGCGTGAAGGCAACTCCGATCGCAGGCCGGCGGCATCCGTTAAAAAATTTGCTCAGATGCATCCTCACAAAATGATGAGACCTTGGCCGGAATCGGGATCCAAAGCCCGTGTCGTCCACATGGAAGAAAAGGATTTCTTCGAGAGTGAAAACTCCACCACGGTGGAAAAAGCGTGTGACGTGAAGATCGAGTTTGTTGCCGTCGATGGCAAGGTAACCGTCCTAAAAGAGAAGCTGTCACTCCTGGAGGGTGAAGTCATCGATACGGCTGTGATGAACGTGGCTGCCTTGCGAAAGTTTTATGCCGAGCAGATCGAAGAGGCGAAGAAAGACGGCGTGTTGCTCTCTTTGCATCTCAAGGCGACCATGATGAAGATCTCCGATCCCATCATGTTCGGTCACTGTGTTTCTGTTTACTACAAGGATGCTCTCGATAAGCACGCAGATGTGCTCAAGGAGATCGGGGCCAATGTCAACAACGGTCTCGCCGACGTTCTTGAAAAACTGGACAGACTTCCCGCCGATAAAAAGGCTGAGATCGAAGCGGACATTGCTGCGGTGTACAAGAGCCGTCCGGCGCTTGCCATGGTCGACTCGCGAAAGGGCATCACGAATCTGCACGTACCCAACAACATCATCGTCGATGCATCCATGCCCAATGTCGTTCGTGACGGCGGTAAGATGTGGAATAATGACGACGAGCTTCAAGACTGTATCGCCATGGTGCCCGACCGTTGTTATGCGACCATATACAAGGAAATTCTAGAAGACGCTAAAAAACACGGACAATTCGATCCTACTACAATGGGAAGCGTTTCCAACGTCGGGCTGATGGCCCAGAAAGCGGAAGAGTACGGGTCTCATGACAAGACGTTCGAGGCGCCTGCCGACGGAAAAATCCGTGTCGTCGATGCTTCGGGCTCACCGATTATCGAGCAGACTGTAGAAGTCGGCGACGTCTTCAGAATGTGTCAGGCGAAAGATGTTCCGATCCAGGACTGGGTAGGCCTGGCTGTCAGAAGAGCGAGAGCTTTCGAATCGCCTGCCATCTTCTGGCTGGATGAAAACAGAGGACACGATGCCGAGATCATCAAGAAAGTGAAAAAGTATCTGCCGGATCACGACACGACCGGTCTTGATATTCGCATCATGAAGCCGCAGGACGCGATGAAGTTCTCCCTGGAAAGGATCCGAAGAGGTGAGGATACGATTTCTGTGACGGGCAACGTTCTCCGTGACTACTTGACCGATCTTTTCCCGATTCTCGAACTGGGCACCAGCGCGAGGATGCTGTCCATCGTGCCTCTCCTGAATGGCGGCGGACTGTTTGAGACAGGCGCCGGCGGCTCGGCCCCCAAGCACGTTCAGCAGTTCCTGAAAGAGGGTCACCTGAGATGGGATTCTCTTGGTGAGTACTGCGCGTTCGTGCCATCCCTCGAGCTGATTGCCGAAAAAACCAAGAATGAAAAAGCAGCAATCCTTGCAGAGACGCTCGATCAAGCCATCGCCAGGTACCTGGAAAATGGGAGACTTCCTTCCCGCAAGGTGAACGAGATCGATAACAGAGGAAGCACCTTCTACCTTGCGATGTACTGGGCGCAGACACTGGCTGCGCAGAATAAAGATGCGTCAATGCAGACGCGTCTTTCCAAGGTTGCCAAAGCGCTCGAGGAGAATGAAGCCAAGATCGCGGAAGAGCTTATGGCCGCTCAAGGCAAGCCTGTTGATATCGGCGGCTACTACATCCCAGATCCAGACAAGGCAATAAAAGCGATGCGTCCCAGCGCGACCTTCAACGCCATTATTGACGCGATGTAAATCGGACATGAGTGTCGTCAGTGACATTGAAAAACGTACAACAAAAATAGGCCACATACGATTTGCATCGGCAGACGGAAGGTACATCCAAGCTGAAATGTTCAGAGTATGGAGCAGTCAGTATAAAAAATTTGTAAACGAATTGATAGGTTTTATCGTCCAAATCTTGAAAGGCAGATGATTATCTGCCTTTCAAAGTTTTGGGGAGCGAAGCAGCACTGATGCGACTTACGTGTTTAAAAGCGATTTTTGTACAGTCGATAGAAGTGTTTAAATGGGGAACGATTCTTTAACAGATGAAGTTTCATAGTGATTGTACTCGCGTCGTTCGTAATATATAGTAGATAAGTGAATACGCCTGCACCGAGGTCGGTGGAGTATTTGAATGCAGAGAGTTATATCGTGACATCCCGGGGTTCTCTGAACAAGTCCAACAAAATTATACAAGCGCACGCATGTTGGGGTGTTCATTTTTGCAAAGAGATCCGCTGGATTGGATTTGAATTTGAAGTTGGTATGAAGGGGTGTCGATTTCATTGGGACAGGGGAAGTTTTTCAGTCAGATCC
>JBDRSZ010000398.1:0-25413 GCA_043824415.1 bacterium
ATCATGGCCTTTTCTGGGGCAAGCCAATTCCTCTGAGAGGTCCCTTATATCGCAAAATCAAACTTCTGATCGAATCAGACATCGCCGTGTATGCAGCCCATTTGCCTCTCGATTTGCACCCGGAGTTGGGGAACAACGCGCAGATAGAAAAGGTATTGGGATGGCCTGTCGTCGGGGATTTCGGGGAATATCACGGCATGGTGATCGGTAAAGAAGCGGCGTTTGAGAAACCCATCCCACTCTCGGATCTTATTAAACAACTTCAGGATGTTCTTCATTGCGATATCCGCGTTTGGAATTTCGGACAGGAAAAAGTCAAGCGGCTGGGATATGTCAGCGGAGGAGCGTTGAGTCTTCTCCAGCAGGCTATCGATGCGGGGATGGACGCATTCATCACCGGAGAACCGGCCCATTCGTCCTATTGGATGGCAAAAGAGGCGGGCATCAATGTAGTTTTCGGCGGACATTACGCGACTGAGACACTGGGTATAAAGGCTGTAGGGGAGGAGATTGAAAAGAACTTTAGTTTGGAGACGGTTTTCATCGATCTTCCGACGGGATTGTGACGAAGGAGTATTTTCTGATAAATGAGAAAGGGTCTTGCCTTTTGCAGGCGGGACCCTTAGTATTTCATGCTTATTCCGATGGATTGAACGTGATGGAAGCACCAATGTGAATCATAAGTATATCCGTCGTCGATTTATTCACATCGTATCTCACTCTTCCGTTTTCTATTCGGATCGAGCCTTCCTTTAAATATTCTGCCTCTCCGCCTCTCAAGTAGCGTAATCCCAAATCGATATAGACGGCATTCAGCCCATTCCTTCTGTTTCGTCTGGAGCTTGCGTCGTACACGCGAATCATTAATCCGCCCCCGAAGCCATAGCCAAAGGTGATGTCGTCGAAATTCGTGGAGCTGGCTACTTCCTCATTATTGGATTGATTCTTGATTGTCGTACGCGTCCAGAGATAGTTCAGTCCGAACAATCCGTCGAGATAAGGCTTCACGATACCGCGCGGCGGTTGAAGGCGTAACAGGACGTGGCCCATGACGATGTTGTTCGTCGTGGCTACATCGACGAAGACATCCGGAATGGTCGTGCTGAAGGGCTCTTCCCTTGTTTCGCTCCCATAAATCAGGAATGTACCTGATATTCCGATGGCAAGAGGTGTTTGGGGAAAATGAAATGAAAAATTGCCCGTTCCGCCGAATCCGGTGTTCTGGACGTTGTCCTTGAATTCATTCTGAGGGAGTCCGATGGTAAGGTTGCCTCCGAATTGGAATAGCGGCTGTGCGTATGCCGATGTTGAAACGATCACGATAATGAGAATTGTCATTATCGAGATGATGCTCTTGTTCATGTTTTAAACGCTCCTTTTATTGCTTTGTATATTCCGCCACAAACGGAACCTGGTCCTTGGTTCCATCACCATCGATATCCATTACTATTATCACGTTGAGTGTGAGTTTATTGCCCGTGATGTTATAGGTCATCGTTGTTGTTTCACCGTTTTCGGTTATTGTTATTTGCGTTGCAGTGGCCGTCCATGTGCCATTTCTTACAATGGTTCCGGCTGGAGTGATTTCTGTTAAAGTATAAGTTCCGTTTTGGTTGAAGATAAGGGTCTGTTGCATGCCGGCAGATTGCGGTGTAAAAGGAACCCCTGCCATCGTCCCCCCCGTCAACACCCACGTTCCGACCAATGAGGGCGTTCCCGGTTCTGTAGTGCTTTTCTTTTTGCAGTCGGAGCCGCTCAGTACCATCATGAGGACTAACATACAGAGCAGCATTGAGATGGCGGATACGATTTTTTTCATGGCATTCTCCTTATAAGTGAGGGTTCATCTGGTCAGTGATGATGTTCAATATACTTATATCCGTTTAGAGAATCAACCTTTTTTTGATCATTAATAAAGGAATTCACATTGTATTCCTTTTATCGGGGAGTCGCGGTTTTTGGGTTCATCAAATACCTTTTAACGGCACATAATTCCGCTCTTCGTCTACATGTGTCGATGGTCGCCTCAAACCGGATGTGAATATGCGGATAGGAGTTCCTACCTGTTTTTTGATATAAAAAAACAGCCCGGTGTTACCCGGGCTGTCATCCGTCGTGTATTTTCAAGTCAGACGATTAAAAGTAGAAGTTCAGCACGAAAGCCGCATACGTGTGCTTCAGCGCCGCGCTGACATCTGCTTTGATGTCTAAAAACATATCATATGCTTCTACGTAGTAGTCGGACACTTCAATATTGGCACTCGTAGACAGCCATTTGAGACCGAACTCACCGCCCACGCCGAACCAGTCGTTGAATTTATGTTCCGCACCGAAACCGAGTTTCAATCCCCAAAAGCCCAGAATGTCCTTCAACATCTTTTCGGACTCATCATCCAAAAGGCTTTCACCGTCTACTTTTACATTCACTGATGGAAAGGCCTTGAAGAAACCGCCATACACATAGGGTTTCGTCGGTTTTGTGGTGGATAAGTAAAACCGGGCGCCGATGTAAGGCATGAGTAAGCTGATGCCTGCATTCATTTTCATCGCTTACATCCCTTGCGCGGCTTCTGTTTCACCACTAGCACTCAAAGAAAAATAGTCGATTCCGATAAAGGGCTGTAAGCTTCCCATTGGCAAGCCGAACTGGGCTGACTGAAAATCAAGGCCCGAAAGTTTAACAGCAAAATTCATAGACTGAGCGCTTGCGATCATCGGCATGGCGATCAAGCTCAGAACGATAAGAATAATCCATCCTCTTTTCATTGTAACCTCCTTCACTCGTTTGTATAGTAAGCTTTGAATGATGCATTCCCCAATACAGAGATCAATAAACCGTTTTGCTTTCATCACCTCCTTTTGGTCAGAAAATGAGTTGAGTCACCTGATATTTGCATTCGTAAATTGGAATAACATATCCAAGTCAATCTTTTTGCCCTCTCTCGCGTTGTGAATGAACTGATTTTTATCACGATCGAAATAGGAATATAGCCAAATCAACCATTATTATAATAGAAAAGGATCACAAATGCAAGTAAAAATTTCATCGTGGATGGAAAACGGAACCGACATCGTACCCCCCTGGTAGAGTTGAAAGTGTTTGGGAAAGCAGATATAGAGGGGCTGAAAGCGGGGGAGGAAACATGGGGAACTGATCATTGCAGCCTCTTGAATCACCAACCATCCTTTTTAAAGAACGAATGGCGATACGAAATGGGGAATACGCTTTTCATCGGGATTTATTTCTTGATAAATGTGAATGCATTGTGTATTTTTAAATTAGTTGATGCAATAAAAAGAATCATTATTCGTTATATATAGTGAGAGGTCATGGAGAAGAAGCCAGCGGATGCGAAATTGGTGCGTACTTATCTTTCAGGAAACGACCGGTCGTTTGAGAATCTTTTCAAGAGGTATGAGAGACCTCTGTTTTCGTTCATACTGAAATTCGTCCGTGACAGACAAATTGCAGAAGACATTTTTCAGCAGACATGGATAAAGGTTCTGAATGGACTGACTGGCTATGAAGAGAAAGGGAAATTCTCCAGTTGGCTTTTTGGAATTGCCAACAATTGTTGTATAGATCATTCGAGGAAAGAAACGAGGTCGAAGGTGGACGATCGTGCGAGTGCAGAAGGGATGGATTTATTGGAAGGTGATGATTGTGACCCTGAGAGTACATTCTTGAAACAGGAAGAGACCGAATGGCTTGAGAAAGCGATTCAAACGCTTCCTATAGAGCAGAAAGAAGTCGTTTTGTTGAGGTTTCATGGACAGCTTCCCTTCAAGGAAATTGCCCGTGTCCTCGGAAGTCCTCTGAACACCGTGTTGGGAAGAATGCACTACGCGGTTTGCAACCTTCGAAAAATGGTCGATCAAGAGTATGGGAGTGATTTGAAGCATGTCCTGTCCTGAATTCGAACAAAAGGGGTATCTCTACCTTTCTGACGAACTCGAGTCTTCTGAGCGAATTGAATTCGAAGGCCATTTGAAACGATGTGCCGAGTGTCGAGAGGAATTGGAGAAAGTACGGGAGACTTGGCATCTAATCGAGCGATTACCCTTGGAGAAGCCGAGTCGAGAAGTACGCGAAGCTGTGCTCAGTCAGGCCCGACGGAAGAAGGAAAAATCGATTATCAAGGAACGATTGCAATCCCTACGACGTTCACAGTTTTTTCCTAGAGGAATTTCTTGGGGATTGCCTTTGGCTGCAACCGCAATCGTGTTGTTCTTTCTCGTTGTTCATCCTTTCAAAGAGAAAAATATGGGCGGGAGTAATGGGGATTCCGTTCTCCAATGGCGGGATGACTTTATTTCCGAGGCAGATTGGATGCACAAAGAGATCGATCGTATGGAATCGGGAGTTTTATTGGCAAGCTATGCTTCCAACGAAGAAGAGGATTCAGATCCGATGGACTGGCTCTCGCCCATGAACCAGGATCTTGATTGGATCAGAGGAAAAGTCGAAGATCTAATGAGTATCATCTACGGCATATAGAACGGAGGTTTCCAATGAAGCGTAATGGTATTATCGCACTTTTCATGACGATAGCTCTTTCAATGGGTGTGAACGGCATCGTCTTCGGGCAAGAGACGCGCCGCCCGCAAAATCTTCAACGTCAACGCCAAACCCAACCCGACGTGCTTTTTCTGACGCCGGAACAGGAAGCGGAGGTGCTCAACTATTTAAAGGAGATGCGTCCGGAACAGGCCGATGAGTTGCTGAAATGGAAGGACCGCCGACCCGAGCAGTACAGAAGGTTGTTATCCAGAGCTTTCAGAGAAATGCGGTATGTTCAGGATATGAAGGAAAGGGATCCTGAGCTGTATAAAATCGTATCTCAGGAAAAACAGTTCGATAGCCAGAGCCAGACGTTGGCTCGTCAGTACCGCAACACGGACGATGAGAACGAGAAGAAACGCATCGAAGATGAGGTGAAGAAGCTACTCGATAAGATTTTCGACCTTCGGCAAATGAATTATGAGGCTGAGATTGAGAGGTTAGAGAAACGATTGGCTGAGGCGAAAGAGAACAACGCAGAACGGTTGGCGAACAAGTCGGAAATCGTACAGCGAAGGCTGGAAGAGCTTTTAGGTTTAAAGTCTTTGAGATGGTAGGTAGAAAAAGAGGTCGATAATTGATTTGAGGGTACAGTTATAACGTTAGGCTGTCTGAGGTCAACCCAAATTATTCATGAGTACCGCTGTTTGTATTTTTCAACAGCGGTTTTTTTTATCGTGCAAAGTAAAATATTGCTTGATTCTCTTTTTGTTTTTTGTACTTTAGGGAGTTCATTTAATCCCGCCAGAGGCGGGCAAGGGTTTAATTCCCCGCTCCTTGGGGCGTTAAATGTTTTTGTTTTTGATACCCCGCTGCTTGCGGCGGGGTAGTTCATTGGTATATTTTATTTGTGGAGGTGACATGAGGCGTTCTTTCTGTTTCTATATTACAATGTTCTCACTGATTCTTATCGCATGCGGAAAGAACAAGAACGATTCAACATACACGAGTGTGTTAGAAGGTAGAACGGTTCAAGTTCCAGCACTGACGGGTGGGAAGATATTATCGGTCTCTGTAGAAGAGGGTGACGAGGTCGTCATAGGAGATGTACTGGCAGTCACCGATACGGTTGAAATCGTCTTGCAGAAAAGTCAACTGAACGCTGTTCTCGAGGAATTGTCTGTTCAGGAAGAGATCGCCGATATCAATCTTCGGCGGACGAAAACTGATTTTGAATACGTTCAAGAAAAGCTCGATCGCATGAAGATATTGGTTGATAATGAGGCCGTCCCAAAACAAAATTTTGATGATTTGAGCAACCTGTTAAAGCAGGCTGAGTCAGCGCACGTGGCTGCTCAGCAGACGCTTCGGGGTCTGTATGCTCGAAGGAAACAACTTGTGGCACAAATTGCCATAGCCCAGAAGAAAATTGCCGATGCCAAGATTGTTGCGCCGACAGATGGCATGGTGTCTTCTCGGTATTATGAACCGGGGGAGGCCGTACCGCCCTACCGACCCATTTTAGAGTTGATCCATCATCGAGAAATGGAAGTAAAAATTTATCTTCCAGAGAAGAAACTCCCCCTGATTAAGATCGGACAAGCTGTCGTCCTCCGTGTGGATGGACTGGACAGAGAATTTTCAGGACGCATAGCCTGGGTAAGTCCTAAGGCAGAGTTTACACCCAAAACAATTCTCACGCCTGAGACACGCACCTCACTCGTCTATGCCGTGAAAGTTACTGTGTCCAATCCAGAAGGTGTGCTGAAGCACGGCATGCCTGTGGAAGTGGTTTTAAAATAAAAACCTAAAAAAATACAGAATTCCAATGTCTGCTATTAAAATCGTCAACCTCGGAAAACGTTACGAATCGGCAAATGCTGTTCGATGCGTCTCACTGTCTGTTGCGGAAGGGGAGTTGTTCGGTCTGATCGGGCCGGACGGAGCCGGAAAAACGACACTCATGCGGGCTGTTTGTACGCTGATTGTACCGGATGAAGGGACGATTCAGATTCAGGGCATGGATGTCAGGCAGGATATTATGAGCGTACGAAAACGGCTGGGATATATGCCTCAGAGATTCTCCCTATATCAGGATTTGTCTGTGGAGCAGAATCTACGGTTTTTCGCCGATCTTTTCCAGGTTCCGGAGGAGGAGCAGAAACGCCGTCTCGAGCAGTTGTACCGTTTCTCCCGGCTCGAACCCTTCAAGCAACGGAAAGCCGGAGCCCTGTCTGGCGGCATGAAGCAGAAGCTGGCGCTCTCCTGTGCGCTCATTCATACACCGGACGTTCTGGTTCTGGATGAACCGACCTACGGTGTGGATCCTGTGTCCCGGCAGGAATTCTGGGACATCCTACGCTCGATCCAAGAACAGGGAACGACGATTTTGGTTTCCACGGTCTACATGGATGAAGCCGACCAGTGCGACCGTGTCGCTTTAATGGACCGCGGAGCGTTCATCTTCGTCGGAACGCCGGACGAGATTAAAGCAGGCTTCCCTTATCTGCTTTATCGGGTGAAGGGCGGGGATGCTCAAACCCTGCGAATATTTTTTGACCATTTGCAGGAGGTGTCAACCACGCAACTTTTTGGAGATGCCGTGCACGTGGGTTTTAAACGCGAACCCAAACCGTCCGACTGGAAAGGCTGGAAAAAAGAAACCGGATTCACCCATTGGGAGCCGAAATTACCCAGCGTCGAAGACTGTTTCATGGAACTCACGGAGAAAAAGGGATGAATAGTCCCGAAGTTGTCATTCAAACGGAAGCACTCACCCGGAGGTTCGGTCAATTCGTGGCTGTCGACAGCGTGAGCTTTGAAGTTAAAAGGGGAGAGATTTTCGGATTCTTGGGAGCGAACGGGGCCGGAAAGACCACGACCATAAGGATGCTGTGCGGACTTCTCCAGCCTTCAGCGGGTCGGGCGAGCGTTGCCGGTTTGGATGTGAAGACGCAGAGCGAGCACATCAAGCGGAAAATCGGTTACATGAGCCAACGATTTTCCCTGTACGAAGACCTGACCATCATCGAGAACATCGAATTCTATGCTGGGATTTATGGACTCAATCGTTCTCAGAGGAAACAAAAGCCAGGGGAGGTCTTGGCGGAATTGGGCTTAGGGATATATTCCGATACGCTGACAGCCGATCTACCCCTAGGCTTCAAGCAGCGGCTGGCTTTGGGGTGCGCTATGTTACACAATCCGCCCATTCTGTTCTTGGACGAACCCACTTCGGGCGTGGACCCCAGGGTTCGCCGCAGTTTCTGGGAGGTGATTTATCGGAAGGCAGCTCAGGGTACGACGATTCTCGTCACCACTCACTTTATGGAGGAATCCGAGTACTGCCACCGTGTGATGATCATGGACGAAGGACGGATTATCGCCATGAATGCTCCCGATGACATCAAGAAGCAGTATGGAAAGTCCACAATGCAGGAAGTGTTCTCGGCCATCGTCGATAAAAAGTTAAACGGGTAGAGTCGTTTCATGACCTTGAATATTCATCGTATCCGGGCTGTTGCGAGGAAAGAATTTTTCCACATCATCTACGACCCACGTACACTGTTCATCATCTTCTTGATGCCAGTGGTGCAGCTCATCGTCTTCGGATACGCCATGAGACTGGAAATCCGACTGGTGGATATGGCCGTAATCGATCTTGCCCGCTCGCCTGCCTCCCGGAATTTGGTGGATCAATTCGAAGGCAGTCTGTTCTTCCGCACTTTTACTTACACGGGTCCGATGGCTCAGGCGGAAGCCCTCTTGAAAATGCGGCGGGCCCACGCAGTGATGGTCATTCCTGCTGACTTTGACAGAAGGTTGGCACGGGATGCGGAGATTCCCGTCCAATTTTTTATGGATGGATCCAATGCCAATACAGCCACGCTCATCCGGAATTACTGCCAACAAGTCATTCTGAAATACAACGAACGCCTCGGTACTCAGCTGATTATGCCGTTTGACCTTCGGACTTCGATCTTTTTCAATCCCGACTTGAAGAGCACTTACTTCTTCGTTCCCGGGATCATCGCCATGATCCTCATCATGATTTCAGCCCTTTTAACGAGCATTACCATTGCCAGGGAGAAAGAGATGGGGACGATGGAACAGATCCTCGTTTCGCCCATCCATCCACAGGAGATCATTATTGGCAAGGTACTCCCTTACATCGCTTTAGCCGTGCTGGAGGCCCTGGTCGTTTTAATTATCGGACTGGTCGTCTTCCACGTCCCATTCAGAGGGAGTGCACTGCTGCTCGCAGGACTGACTACCCTGTACGTCGTCACCGGTCTGAGCTTGGGACTGATGATTTCGACCCGCGCACGCACTCAGCAGGTGGCGATGATGATGGTGAGCATCGCTACCCTGTTGCCGACGATTATGCTTTCAGGCTTGATCTTTCCCATCGCATCCATGCCCAAGGTTTTACAATATCTGACGTATATAATTCCGGCGCGTTATTATCTGAGAATCATCCGGGGAATCATGCTGAAGGCCAGCGCATTCGGTCAATTGATTGAACCGACGCTTTGTTTAGGTTTTTTAACTCTGGTACTGTTTGTTATTTCCATCCGCAAGCTGAGTATGGGTCTGGAGAGATGAATGCAGTGTATCGGTAGCTTGATTCGTAAAGAGTTCCGGCAGGTATTCCGGGATCGGCCCATGATGGTCATCATCTTTATAGCGCCGGTCCTCCAACTTCTGATTCTCTCATATGCTGTCACCACGGAAGTCAGGAACATCAAGCTTTTGGTGATCGACTTGGATCGGAGCATTACGAGCAGGGAGGTGGAACGCGCTTTTTCCCAGGGGGAGCACTTCGATTTGGTCGGCACGACCACGGATTTGCATCAGGTCGGAGAAAAGATGAAAGGCTGGCAGGCGCAGGCCGCTCTGGTTATTCCGGTGGGGTTTCACCGGGATTTACAAAAGGGCTTGGAGCCTCAACTCCAACTCGTCATGGACGGTGTGGACGGAAACACGGCGGGTGTGGCCTTGGGCTATGCACAAGGCATTTTGATGAACGTGGGGGAGAGGTTTCTTTTAGAACCGACGAATCAATCCCTCCTTTCCGAGCTTCACTTGGTGCGGATGGAAGAACGGTTATTGTACAATCCCAATTTGAGCAGCAAGCAGTTCATGGTGCCTGCCATTGTCGTCGTACTCCTCACCATCCTTCCGATGATGCTTTCGAGCATGAGCTTGGTCAAGGAGAAGGAAATCGGCACGTTAGAGCAACTGATGGTTACGCCCCTGAAGAAACACGAGCTTCTGTTGGGCAAGTTGATTCCCTTCCTTATCCTTTCTTATGTCGAACTCGCTGTCGTCATGACCGTTGCTGTTTTCGTGTTTAAGATTTCAATGCACGGAAGTTATGCCCTCGTGGCACTCCTCGCCTTTTTCTATATGCTGACCACGTTAGGTTTGGGCATCTTCGTCTCCACTGTCACTTCTTCCCAGCAGCAGGCCATGTTCGTATCCTGGTTTTTCATGGTTTTTATGATCATCATGAGCGGCATTTTCATCCCGATCCAGAACATGCCGATTGTTATGCAGAAACTCGCGTATTTAGATCCCATGCGATATTTCGTGGCCATCGTACGCGATATCTTCCAGAAAGGGTCCTCCCTGAAATTCCTCCTCAAGGATGCCATCCCCATGATGCTTTTCGGCCTTGTGATTTTTCCCTTCGGTGTGATGAAATTTCGGAAGCGGGTGAGGTAGCCGGAAGGAATTATCGTTGCTGGTTTTTCCTTTACTGCTCGGGTATTCTACCCCTGAACCCAACCCCTCCGGAGTCCGAAGTATTCCAGCCATTCTCTGGCCTTTTGATACTCCGATCGTGTGATTCGTCGGTTTATGGGAGGCATGGAAACCGCCCTGTGGGCGGGGAAGTATTGGCTCATCAGGCTGATATAAGTATCGGGTGAGATTTCCTCGGCGATGAATCGGAGGATGTTTTTGGTTCCTGCAATATTTTCGGGCAAGACGAGGTGGCGGATGAGGAGGCCTTTCTGTGCGATGCCTTCCTCGTCGATTTGCAAATCTCCGACGTGCCTATGCATTTCCTTGATAGCATCCCGATTCCGTTCTGGATAATCTGCTGCGGAGGAGTATCTCTCCGCCATCTTCGGATCACTGTACTTCATGTCGGGCATGTAGATGTCGACGATGCCGTCCCAAAGTCTGAGCATGTCGAGAGATTCGTATCCCCCGCAGTTGTAGACGATGGGAATAGTCAGCCCTTTCCGATATGCGATCAGAAGGGTGGTCATGATCTGGGGGGCGAAATGTGTGGGCGTGACGAAATTGATGTTGTGGGCGCCGGCTTTCTGGAGGCGGAGCATTTTTTGGGCGAGTTGAGATGGAGTAAGCACGTTTCCATGTCTCAAATGGCTGATGGGGTAGTTCTGGCAGAAGATACAACCCAGGTTGCATCCGGTGAGGAAGATCGTGCCAGAACCTCGAAATCCGGAAATCGGGGGTTCCTCGCCGTGATGGAGGTTGTCGGAGGAGACGACCGGTTGGAGTCCCATCCCGCAGAAGCCGGTCCCGTCCTGGAGCCGATTCACATCGCATCGCCTGGGACAAACGTGGCATGATTTGAGGAGTCCATAAGCTTGTTTGAGACGGGATCGGATGAGAGAAATTTTATCTTGGATAGTCATCATTCCTCGAGAGATTGTTGAATAAGTATAAAGAAGTCATTCTGATCCCGACGAAGTCGGGAGAAGAATCTGGGGTTGGGAGGCATTAATTGCTAATGATATCAAATGGTATATCTAATTTGCCACCACCCCAGATCCTTTCCTTCACTTCGCTCAGGACAGACTCTGTCCCGATGAATCGGGACTTCTCAGGAAGACAAGATTGATCTTTTTCAATAGTCTCCCAAGGGGGAGGAAATCATTCGTGCCAATTTCGACATCTTACACGTACCTTTTCAACAATGCCGTTTTAGAGTATAGAGTTCTTGAACTGCTTTTCGTACAGCTTTCGATACAATCCATCCGGTATCGAAATGAGATCAGTGTGTCTGCCTATTTCCACGATCTTGCCATCGTCGAGGACGACGATCCGGTCCGCTGATTGGATCGTCGAAAGCCGGTGGGCGATGACGAGGGTTGTTCTTCCCACCATGAGCTTTTTCAGTGCGGATTGGATGAGCTCTTCGGACTCGGAATCGAGCGAGGATGTCGCCTCGTCCAGGATGAGAATGGGCGCGTTTTTAAGGAACGCTCTGGCCAGGGCGATGCGCTGTTTCTGACCGCCG
Organism: bacterium; assembly: GCA_043824415.1. Classification (GTDB taxonomy): domain Bacteria; phylum Zhuqueibacterota; class QNDG01; order QNDG01; family DSAB01; genus JBDRSZ01. The sequence continues at coordinate 11,778 of JBDRSZ010000398.1, forward strand.
GAGAGTCGAAGGCCTCCTTCGCCGACTTCGGACTGATACCCAGCGGGCATCTGGACGATGAATTCGTGGGCGTTGGCGGAGCGGGCTGCCTGAATCACGTCTTCCTCCTCGGCGTCCGGTTTTCCCATGAGGATGTTCTCGTAGATGGTTCCCGAGAACAGGATGGGTTCCTGCGGCACGAGGGCAATCTGACGCCTCAGCGATTTAAGCTGGAAATCACGGATGTCAATGCCGTCAATCGTGATTACACCCTGCGTCGCCTCATAGAATCGGGGAATGAGTCGGATGAACGTGGATTTACCCGCGCCGCTGGGTCCGCCGAGGGCCGTCATACTGCCAGCCGGGATGGAAAGATCGATGTCGTCCAAGATTTTTTTCGGAGGATCGTAGCTGAAGCTGAGATGCCTGAATGCGATGTCTCCCCTGACTGTTTTAATCTCTTTGGCGCCTGGCTTGTCTACGATTTCGGAAGCGATGTCGAAGACTTCGAAGATGCGGTCGATGGCTGCCTGAGAGTTTGCCAGGAGGAGGTTGAGTTCGGTCAGCCGGTTGAGGGGCTGGTAGAACATGCCGAGGTAGGCATAGAACGCTGTCAATTCACCCACGGTGAGGCGACGTTGGATGACCTGATAAGCCCCAACCCAGACGACGAACACGGGCGCGATGGAAGTGAGGAATCCGATGATGGCTGCTGCAAGGGCGTTGTTCTTGATGTTGGCGATCCTGTGGGAAAGGTAAATCCGGGTGTCCTGGAAGAAATGTCTTTCTTCGACTTTTTCCCGCGTGAAAGATTGGATAATGGAGATGCCGCCGAGCTTTTCGGTGACGCTCCCTGCGATCTCTTCCATTTTCTGCTGGGCCAGCTTGCTCGTCTGACGGATTTTGTTCTTGAAATGGTTGTTGAGGACGACGTAGAAGGGAAACACGGCGATGGAGATGAGCGCCAGGTTCGGATTCATCGAAAAGAGGAGCGCGGTGATGAAGAGGAGCGAGCTGATGTCCATCATCGTGTTGGTGAAGGCGGCTCCGACGAAGTTTTGGGCGACGTTGATGTCTCCGATGAGCCTGGAAGAGATGGAGCCGACCTGCTGCCTTCCGAAGAAGGACAGGGACATCCGTTGAAGATGGACGTAGAGTTCTCGTCTCAGGTCGAAGATGAGGCGCTGGCCTGCAGTGTCCGCGAAGTACGAGCGATAATACGTGGCCACCATGTAAACGATGTACAGTCCCAAGAGGATCACCATGGCCCGATGGATGACGGTCATCTGCGGCGACGGATTCGTGAGCAGATGGTTGATGATGTTCTTCAAGATCCAGGGGAAGAGGACGGGGATGTTGTATTTCAACAGACCGCAGACGGTTGCCCATACGACGAGCCATCGGTATGGCTTCACGTACGAAAGGAATTTTTTCGTGTTCTTCGGCACCAGACGCATGGATGATCCTACTCGCAAAAGGTCGTCCGCAATCTATTTTTTTAACCTTCCAAATTAAGGTACGTTGAATGGATTGTCAAGTAGATTTTCAAGTATGGAAACTTCTGAAAAATTGGATGGAATCCTCATTTCGTCGATCTCACCCTTTCGATGTAATGGTAAAGGGGGACGAGCTTGATAAAGTGAGAGATTAATTCATCGACGAGTGACGGACTAAATAAACGGTCGTCGATTTTGCTGTTGTGCGCGATGTAAAAGTTTTTCATCTGAACCCACGCATGTATTTTGGGAGGATGGCTGCTGTCGATGAGGCGTTTGTATTTCTCACCGTTGAGTTCGAAATGCCCGGATTCCTCGTAGAAGGCAGTCACTTTAAGAAATTCATCCGGGTTGTCGTCGATCATTTCCCTGAATCGCGCCATCGTCGCCGGCGTCGCACAGTAGAAGCCCATGTCGTATCTATACCAATCCGGGAAGAGTTCGAAGAAGTAGCCGGGGCCGTCCTTCCAGTCACTCCGCGGACGTTAGAATACGATCCACATATTGCTCCTGAAGGGCGTTTTGTCCTTGGAGAATCGTGTGTCGCGATATATCCGCGAGATGGTTTTGTTGACGGCCGGCGCCGTCTCGATGTCTGGATCGATGGTCAGGATGAATTCCGTCAACTCGACAACGAGTGCACGCAGAGGATTGAGCACGAACCTCTCGTATCTATACCGATGGGCATCGAACCACGGCTTGTTGTTGTTCGAGGCCAAATCCTTCAAGAATGCGAGGGTTTCACTATAAAAACCCTCGAATGGTTTTTGCATTGGTTTCATTCTTCGGTAAAAGTCGGACACGGACTTGCGAGAATGATGCAGTCGCGTGTTTATGCAAGGCTGCTCTTGATGGCGTCTAACGTTTTTCGGGCGTCTGGCACCATTTTCAAGAATTCCTCGAGTTTCTCACAGGCGTATTCGTTGCAGTGTGCACAGTTGAGCACCCGTTTTTCCTTCCCACATTTCCTGATTTCACAAACGTTGCAGTGTTGGATGAGACGACCGCCTTCTGAGAGGCAACCGTCACAATTGATATCTTCCGGTTTAATATTCGCGCCGTATTGCTTGGACCATTCTTCCGAGACTTCTTTTCGCTTTACATCGTCGTTGTTCTTCGTTGCGATGAGGGCCCCGCATTCATGGCATTTGATGCCGCAGTAGGCGATCATTTCCTGTGGCTCGGTTCCTTCGTCTTTTTTGGATTTTGCGCATCCCAGTCCGCCTGCGACGATGCCGACGGACGCACGGGCAACACACTTCATGAACTCTCTACGGTCGGTTTTTTCGCTCATTTCTTCCTCTTCTTGTAAAAGTTATGAAGTCTATGATCTTAGATTGCAGTTGCTATTCTTTCGTATTGGGTTTTACATAAGACCAATGCGAGTGGATGATTTTCCATGTTCCTCCCATTTTCGCATACACTTCGGTACTGTTCCATTGGGTCTTAGTCGGCGTGCTTTCAGTTTCGGGCGCGAAATCGATGAGGTTGAACGTCAACACCGCAGTGTTCCCGTGGATCTGCACGTTAGGATTTATCATCTCATACCGGTCGATTTTAATTTTCCCTTCCAGGGATTCAATGAGCTTTTTCAAGGCTTCGATACCGTCTTTGCGGCGCTCAAGGTCAGGATCGAAGTATGTAATCTCTTCGGCGTAAAGGTCGAGGTATCCGTGAACGTCGCCATTGCCCCATCGGTCCAACGCTGCTTTCTCTAAAGCGATGATTTGATCTGCTGTCATCTTGTCATTCGTTGACAAGCATGACATCATTGCAATGAATCCCAATAAAATTGCGTATTGAAATAAGAAATTGGCTTTCATTCAGCCCTCCTCGTTTTTCATCTGAATACAGTTTAATGTTATTTATTCCTCTTTTGATATTTGAGGAGTCAAGGTTCTCCAGACGGCCTGCCATTGATTATTTTTCTGAATGAAGACATATAAATCATGCCCAGATTCTTGGAAGTGCTTGTCGTTCATCTCCCAATCCATTTCAAACCGGTACGATGCGACGGCCGTCTCGCCCCAGATGTCAATGGTGAAATCGGATTCCTTGAAATCGTGAATCGTTGCATTGCTGACGAAGTCTCTATAGCTCTGGATACATGTTTCTCTGCCGACTCCGCGATGCTGAAAGCCCGGCTGGGCGATGATGAAATCTTTGTGAATATACTTTTCTAATTCTTCGAAACGGCCTTTGGACCAGGCGCTATTGATGTTTTTCAGGGCCTGCTCGATTTCTATACGGACCGCATTCCGGTTCGGAGTTATCATGAATAGCTACCTGTCTATTTTTTCCCTTTACACGAATGAAACCTTCCGGAAGTCATTCTTCCCATCATAGGGAACACAGTACGATTGGAACTCATCCGAAAAGCAACTTTTGTAAGGTTTATATGGGTTGGCATAATATAGTACTGTATTGGATAAATTTCAAACCTATTTTGTGTGAATACGCTTTTTTTTGGAGGTGGAGGATCGAGATTGTCGTCTCTTCGAACTCAGCAACATTTCACTTCTAAGGCGTGCGCTCTGCAGAATTCAGCGATGAGCCCGTAAACGTCCTCATAATATGCTTCTTTTTTCTGATGAGAGAACAGGATGTCATTCCACTTCGACGAGAGAGTGGGGTAGTCAGCTCTCAACACGGTTGAGATCCCTTTCCAATTTCCGCACTTGATGTTCAGGGTATCGACAAGGATATAGTTAACGGCGTCCTTGATTCGATCCAACAGCTCGTGGAGCGACCGCTTCGTCAGGTGAGGCAGAACGGGTGCGATGAAAAGCCAGGTTCGGATGCCGTTTCGGTGGAGTTCGTGCAGGGATTCGATTCTTCGCGATATTGCGGGCGCTCCCGGTTCGAAATGTTTTCGGATGGTTTCTTCGACCGTGGCGATGCTGAACCCGACTTCGCAATCGGAGCTGTCGAATCGTTTCAGAATGTCGATATCGCGGAGAACGAGGGGCGATTTTGTGAGGATGGAGACGGGGAATCCATTGGCTGCCAGTTCGATGAGGATGTTTCGCGTGAGTTCGTATTTTTTCTCCACGGATTGGTAAGGATCTGTCACGGTGCTCAGGGAGACGAGTCCTTTTCGTGATTTCGCAATCTGCTTTCTCAAGACGTCGAGCGCATTGATCTTCACATCACAGAAGCGTCCCCATGCCAGATGGTGTTTCGTGTACCGGGTCATGAAACGGGCGTAACAGTAAACGCAGCCGTGCTGGCATCCGGTGTAGGGATTGATGGAGTAATCGATGCCCGGGATGCGGGATCGGTTCAGGATGGATTTGCATTCGATTTCGTTGATCACCAACAGACGAGGCTTTCTCTATTTCAGCATTTTTACTTTTTTCGCGATGTGCTTTTTGATTTTCTTGTACGAAGGCGGAGGACCCGTGCGAACCTGCCTGTCGTCCACGAAAAGTCCGTCGAAGATGCCCCATTCGAGGAATGTATTCCTGTCGAACGTGTCGATGGCACGGAATTCGACTTGATCGCCAAATTCGGCTGAAGCCCGTTTGGCTCGTTCGAAGATCATGTTCTGGGCCGGACATACACCGTTGATGAAAGCGGTGACGACAACTTTGCCTTCCTCTTTCAGAGGTTTTTTCTTGGGGCGAATCCACTTCGGAGGGACGGCATCGTCGGTGAAGGGCTTCCATAAGAGGATCGAACCTTTCAGGTTATCCACTTTTTTATATCCATGCTTCTTGTACCAGGAGGCCTTCATCCAGAATGGCAGAGAGATGCCCCAGGCTACGAGTCCCTTGGCTTCCCGATGCTTTACATCCTCTTCGGCTGCCTTGAGGAGGGTCTTGCCCATGCCTTTTTTCTGGAAGTTGCCCCTTCCTTTTTTATAGCCGTGCACCCAGACGCAGGGGATGTAATACAAGTCTTTACCTTCAACCGGTGCGTATTGGATGGGTATGTACTGAATCATACCGCCCACATTCCCCTGATCGTCCGAGGCCAATTTGACGCACAGTCCTTTGTCCTTCATTTTTTCATACCAGCAGGCTTTGTGGTCGCCCGCTTCTTTGATTTCATCGGACCAGTCTTCGAGGCACAGGAAGTATGATTTTTTGTGTACGTCTTTCAGGTCGATGATTTTCATCGGAGAAACCTCCATCATTCTTGAAAGCCGTTGAGACGGCGGCGTTCATTTTTTTCTTACAAGATAGACCAGGATATATATCCTGGCTTGTCGGAGCGAGTCGTTGTTTTGATTGTTATGCGTTCGTGGCCGTCCGAAAAAGTTTGCTTGACATCGGTTCATGAATTCGTTAACTTTGTCTGTGCGGACAATTCGATTCTATCAAACACCGATGGGAAAAAGTCCTGTCGAAGAATTCCTCGATTCCGTGCCTGATCAGCACGCCCAGAAAGTAGTTTGGGTGCTCCGCTTGGTTGAGAGAGAAGACGTTATCCCACAGCAGTATTTCAAAAAACTTTCCGGCACAGGAGACCTTTGGGAGGTTCGCGTCCAAATCCGAGGCAATAGTTATCGCTTCTTGGGTTTCTTTGACGGCCCGGCGCTTCTGATCTTGACAAGCGGGTTTGCCAAAAAGCAACAGAAAATTCCGCTTCGGGAAATTGAACTAGCACAAAATCGTCGGACTGATTATTTTCAAAGGAGGACAAACTCATGAGTGATATTGAACGATATATTGAAAATCGGAAAAAGCGCAGTCCGAAGTTTGCTGAGAACTTCGAGTTCGGATATGAAGCATTTGAATTCAGTATCATGCTTCGGCAGGCAAGAGAAGGTGCCGGAATCACACAAGAAATGGTTGCCAAGAAACTCCATACGAAGAAATCTGCCATCTCTCGAATTGAAAACCACGCTGAAGACATACGTCTTTCCACGTTGAGTAAATATGCAAAAGCTTTGGGCAAAACGCTCAAAGTTCAACTCGCCGATTAATCCATCATTCCTTGGTTCAGGCGGTTTTATCGCATAGCGTATTCAGTAAAAACGAAGTTGCGGTATGAACTATAAAATGCTAAATACTAAAAAGTGAATGCTGCAATTTAGTTGAACCCCGCCGCTCTTGAGGGGCGAACTGTTTTTACTGCTGTTTTACGCAGCCGCTGCTGTGATCAGGAATTGACCGTGTTCAGAAAGCTCTGTGAAATAGAAAGAAAGGACCTGCGCCCGGACTTGTCCACGTGAAAGTGCAAATCCTTCGTGTGCGCCACTTTTGCTTGGTCAAGTGCTCGCTCAACGTCAGGTCTCTCAACTAGGATACCCTTTCTGTTGATCATCCGTGTGCCAATAACGTCTGCAATGGCCGGGATACTCACAAATGCTGGTGAGTAAGGTTGTAACTCTCGGTATATGCGCCATAGTTCGTTGATGAGCTGGCTGCCATGCTTCTCCGATGTGAATCTTTCGTACTGGATGGGCATGTACTGAATCATTCCGCCCACGTTTCCGTTATCGTCCTGAGCCAATTTAACGCACAGTCCTTTGTCCTTCATTTTTTCATACCAGCAGGCTTTGTGGTCGCCCGCTTCTTTGATCTCATCGGACCAGTCCTCGAGGCACAGGAAGTATGATTTTTTGTGTTCGTCTTTCAGATCGATTATTTTCATGGACGTTTCCTCCATTCATTCTGCGATGGAATACTACTGATTGCGTTGTTAAAAGTCAAGGATTTTTTCGCGGAGAAGGATTGCCTGGTATTACTCTATGTTATATCGGCGGGTTTTAGACAATCGTTCCTATCCGGCCATAACAACGATTGCCGTATTTGTCTTTGTGCTCATTTAACCGTGTGTCAAACTTGTTTCGTTTGAACTTCTTACCGCAAATGGGACATTCGATTGTGTACGTAATACCTGATGAATAGGATGGTGTCCTGCGGCTGTCTGGAGTTCTGCGAGGCTGCGGAGATGAAGAAAAGGGCTTCGCGAAATAACCTGGGCCCTTAACCAGTTCGATTGGAAATCTAGGTTCAAACGACTTTTCTGTCATTTGAATAGATTGTATCTTTTCGCTGATGAATGACTTGATGCCTATGTGTCCACTACGCCCGCCAGATCTGTCCCAGGCATAAAAATATTCATGAGGAACTCCGACTTTTGGTCGCTTGAAAACTAGGGAATATGGTTCAACCATCCTTTCTACTCCATTATAAACAATACTCAACAACTTTTGGAGTCTTCCGGCTTCGAAGATGGTATTGCGATTTATTGCTCTGAAGTAACTGGGAGAAACGCTAACTCCAGTGGGAGCAAAAGCAGGCCGTGGCTTCAACAGACCAAAAAGTTCAGTTATGATAGTGCGAAACCAGATTTCTGCATCATCAAAACTAATCAGTGAGGGTTTGGGACATACAAGAAATTCATTCCAGAGACCACGAATCAATTGAAATGGGAGTTCAATAAGTAAACCTTTCGCTATTTCGGGGTTCGGTTCATAGATGGTTTTTTTCAGAAAGGCAGATATAACCTCCAATCGACTTATGTGGAGAAATTTTTGGAAAAAGATGGCGAAAACAAAATCGTAGAGATCTGGGCTATGGCGACGCTGGAGTAAGGCCTTAAGTTTGGCTGCAAGAAGTTCTTCGAGCTTCCAACATCGAATGCTAGCTTTACACAATTCGTTATCTGAATATGAGTGAATCAAGTCTCTTGTTTGAACGGGAAGAAGGATTTTATCGTATTCCTTAACGTCAAGTTCAACTTTAATTGTTATGTCTTCATCGCCATAAAAGCTTTTAAAGTACACACGCGCGTCATAGAAAACACTGTCTTCTTGAATTGAGTCCCTAATTCCAATTCGATTCTGGTCTACAAGAAACTCTACTCCACTTCGCTTCATTGCGAATTTGCAGGCATGCTCAATAGCTGCTCGTAGTCGTTCTTCGTCCAACTCAGTTTGGGTTGAGAAATCAAGGTAATTGGAAAATCGAGCATTTTCGAAATAGGCTTTTCGAAAGCAATTACCACCTTTTAGTATCAGCTCATTACTTAGGGGATTATCAGGCTGATATAATCCTGAAAGCAACCAGCCGAATATATAGTCACGTTGGACATTAGCTACGTGAACGCCCAGTTCGTCAGATTTAATGTCTATTTCATTCTTTTCAATCATAGGAGGGTCTCATCATGCAATCTAACATATGTGCGCCTTATACCTTCTTGAATTTGGCACGAGATGCGATATAAAACATTTTTTCGTATTTTCCTGTTTTATAACAGAAGATATACTCATTTTGTGATAAAAAGTCAAGGATTTTCTGCTGAAGTTAAATAGGCTTTCATTTCTCAGCGAGGATCGAAAAGTCCTTGCCAAATAGGCGCACGTATCGTATCTTTTTAGCATGGAAAGGATGCGGATGATAGCGGCTTTTTTTATCTTTTTGCTATGCGTACTGTGCTGCTTGATTGATCGGAACGGTCACTCTTCCGTGAGACAATCACATAACAAATCCGAGGAACCCGTCTGGAAAGCCGGGTACATGAAATTGATGGAACGGTTCAACCTGGATTCCACGGAGACGGCTATCGTCATCAGTGTTAAGGAACAGCGTCTGTTCGTGATTGCGAATGCGGAGGTCTCTCATCAGTATCCCGTCTCGACATCTGAATATGGCGTTGGGAATGAAGCCGGAAGCAACAGGACACCATTAGGAACACATCGTATCTGTTCGAAAATCGGCGACGGAGCGCCTGTCGGGATGGTGTTTCGGGTCAGAAGGCCCACGGGGAGAATCGCCCGGATTTATACGGATGAAACGGATGCGGAGGAAGATCTCGTCACGACGCGGATCCTGCGGCTGGAGGGGTTGGAGCCGGGTGTCAACAGGGGAGAGGGCATGGATTCGTACGCACGGTTTATCTATATTCACGGCACGCTCGAAGAGGGGCTGATCGGACGGCCGAGTTCTCACGGCTGCATTCGGATGAAGAACAGGGATGTCGTCGAGCTGTTCAACATTGTGAAGGAGGGCACGCTTGTTGAAATACAGGAGTAAAAAATAAGTAACATTCTGGTTCCCAAACTCAGTTTGGGAACCAGAGACGTAACGAAACTGAGTTTGGGAACAAGAAATGACAGAAATGAAGGATTAGTGAGGAGTATGCTGATGCGTCATCGCGTGATGAAGAAGCAGGAAAACAGCAAGATGTGTCTCGTGTGCGGGTTGAAGAATCCTTACGGTTTGAAAACGGCTTTCTACGAACTGGACAATGGGGAATTGCTTGCCGTGTTTGCGCCAAGGGAAGAGCATCAGAGTTACCCGAATCGTCTGCACGGAGGGATATCCGCGGCTATATTGGATGAGACGATCGGCCGGGCCATCATGATGAACCAGACGGAGAATTACTGGGGCGTGACAGTGGAGTTCACGTCCCGGTTCAAGAAGCCGGTTCCCTTGGACGAAGAGATCCGCGTAATCGGCCGGATTACGAAGATTTCCAGCCGGATTTTCGAGGGAACGGGCGAGATTTTTCTGAAAGACGGGAGCGTGGCTGTGGAGGGCTACGGCAGGTACATCAAGCTGCCGCTTTCGAAGATCGCTGATTTTGATGCGGAGGAGCAGGAATGGCGGGTGACGGCCTTGCCTGATGATCCGGTTGACGTGGAGGTGTGATGCGTGCAGTGGGTGGTTTCTCGCGCGGGTATCGGATGAATGTAGCTTTTTCTTGACTTTCTAATCTCAAATTGTTACCATCTTACGGAGAGGCGAACGAGATTGAGAATCTCGTATTTTTATTGTGCCTTTTTTTATTAATATTAGCCTTATTATTCTCGTTATTAATTTATAGTAAACGATTTAAATAAGATGACATGATAGCTTGATTTTATCCTGTTTTTCTCAGCAAAAACCCTTTCCGATACCAAGTTATTTAATGCGTTTACTATAGTTCCAAAACTCAGTTTGGGAACTAAAACCTAAAAAATAGAATTCACACAGAGGAGGGAGCCATGAAAACAAAATCATTTCAAATCGGATGGATTTTGATGCTTGTTCTCGGGATCTATCGCGTCGCTTATTTTGTCTATATTTATTTAGCGAAAGTGATGGACCTTCCCAACGCACTCGTCTTTCTGGCCAATGGCATCGCCATCATCTTCATCGTACTGTACAGCTACAAGAAAGCCGAGAAATGGTCCTGGTGGTGTCTTTTCCTTATCGGACTTTTGCCGCTCGCCGCCGGCACACTCTGGGAAGCCACAAACCCAGGCCTCCTAATCGGTTGGGTCATCTTTCTCCTGGGCATGTTCATACCCATCAAAGCCTTCTTCGGGAAATGATCCAATAAAGGATATTCGTTTAAAAGGGCGGGCCTTAACACAGCCTGCCCTTTTTATTTTCTCTATTCTCGTTCCCAAACTGAGTTTGGGAACGAGAATATTTGTAGGAAGATAGACACTACTGCCCCACATCGCTCGTTTCGAAGAGGAGCGAGCCGACTGTGACGGTTGCGATGCAGAAGAAGGAGAGCACGGCAAAATCCAGCCACAGCGGGAATGCGGATGCGGCGACGAGTCCCCGGCGCAGGCCGTCGATTCCGTACGTCAGGGGGTTGATGTAGACGAGAGGCTTTAAAAATCGGGGGAGTCCCTGGACGGGGTAGAGGGCGCCGGAGAGGAAGAAGATGGGAAAGATGACGAAGTTCATGATGAGCTGGAATCCTTGCATGTCTTTCATCCTGGATGCGAAAGACAGGCCGAGTCCGATGAAGGTGAAAGAAATGAGCATCATGAAAACGACACCTATGAGAAATCCAATCAGGCTGGTGAAGCGGAAGCCGAATATCATGCTTAAGAAAAGGATGATGAAACTCTGGATGAGGGCGATAGTCGAGCTTCCTGCGATGCGGCCGAGGACGATGGAAAGCCTGGAAACGGGCGTGACCATGATCTCCTTGAGGAACCCAAATTGTTTATCCCACAGCACCTGGAGTCCGCCGAACATGCTCCGGAACAGGAGGGACATGCCCGTCACTCCGGGTATGAGGAATGTGATATAATTGGACCCTTCCGGCAGTCCGGGCAGTTGTGCCCGCCGGAATCCCGTTCCCAGGAAGATGAGAAAAAAGAGGGGCATGATGAGCGTCCCGACGACTCTGCTTTTGGCCCGCCAATTTCTTTTAATTTCCCTGAGCCACATGATATAAATGGCCTGCGTATTGATTGTTTTCATGGGTTCGAAAATCCTCAAATGTTGAATTGGATTGTTGAAATTTATCTATTCAGAAACGTTCCTCTCACGGATGGTCGCGCCCGTCAACCGGAGGAATACGTCTTCGAGGCTGGGTTTGTGGAGCTCGACGCTTCTCACTTTCATTCTCCGGGATTGGGCGAATTCCATGAGCAGAGGGATCTGATGCTCTCCGTTGTTCAGGCTTAGACTGATTTTTGTTTCGTGCTTGACGAGCTCTTTGACGAAGGGGAGTCCTCTGAAAGCTTCAGAGTCGCCGTGTTCCAAATCGAGCGTGATCACGTCGGCACCGATCGTGTTCTTCAAATTCTTGGGTGTGTCGGCGGCCACGATTTTGCCTTTGTCCATAATTCCGACCCGCCCGCAAAGGACATCCGCTTCTTCCATGTAATGCGTGGTCAGGAGTATGGACGTATTCCGCGTTTCATTCAAGCGCAGGATGTATTCCCAGATTTTCCGCCGGGTCTGCGCGTCCAGTCCGAGCGTGGGCTCGTCGAGGAAAAGCACTCTGGGCGCGTGCATCAATCCTCTGGCGATTTCCAGGCGTCTCTGCATGCCCCCGGAATAAGTCTCGACGAGCTTGTCTTTCTTATCCGTGAGTTCGACGAGGTCCAAGACTTCCTTCAGTCTCTTTTGTCGAACGTCTTTCTTCAGCCCGTACATCCTCGCATGGAAATCGAGGTTTTCCCGGCCCGTGAGCTGTTTGTCGAGTGCGGGTTCCTGGAAGACCATGCCGATGTTCTGTCGCACTTCGTCCCTGTATTTCGATACATCGAAACCGGCAACGACCGCGGACCCCGATGTGGCGGGGAGGAGGGTCGTCAGCATTTTAATGGTCGTGGTTTTTCCGGCACCGTTGGGTCCGAGGAGCCCGAACAATTCACCCTCTCGCACTTCGAAAGAGATACCATTCACCGCTGTGAATTCTTTAAACTTTTTTACAAGGTCCTTGACTTCGATGACGTTCATTCGTGATCCTTCTGAGATCATTCTGTTTGACACCCAAGGTTGAAATGATGGAACCCGATGGGATGAAAAAGCCTCCCTGGACATCGGAAGTTTCGGGAGGCTGTTTATCGTAGCGTTCGATGACGACTTATTTGAAGGCGATGACTTCCGTATTGGCTTCTTTTTTCAGGTCCTCAATATGATTGATGATGATGGTTTGCCGATCAGGCCCTCTGAGTTTCTCTTCCAATTCGCCTCTGACTTCTTCCAAAGGTTTGTCGTTCATTTTACGGTCGACCACCTTGAGGATGTGGTACCCGTACTGGGTCTCGACAACACCGCTGATATCTCCGACGGGAACTGTGAACGCGGCATCTTCGAACGGTTTTACCATCACACCTCGACTGAAGTTTTCATAGAGTCCGCCGGTGTCTTTGGATCCCGGGTCTTCTGAGAATTCTTTTGCGAGCTCGCCGAACTCTTCCCCGCGGCGCGCCCGTGTGAGGATATTCTCAATCCGATCTCGGATTTCTTTCTTCTCGGCATCGGATTTATTTTGCGTCATCAGCAGAATGTGCTGTACGGATGCGACAGTGTCCTGTAGATATGTCTTGTACGCTTCCTGAATCTGATCCTCTGTGATATCACTTTGTCGCTTCACGATTTCTTCTAAGTAGGCATTGATGGTGAGACTGCTCTCGACATCTTTCTTGACATATTCAAAATCAAAGCCGCCGTCTTTCAACATGGTTAAAAACGGGTCTTTTCCTCCGGCACGCGTGTACTGCGCGTTCAGAATGCTGTCAATATCCGCGGTGGATGCTTTGATATTGCTCTTCTTTGCCGCCTGTAACAGGAGTTTTTTCTCGACAAGCTCCGTCGTCAACTGTTCTATAAATGTCGATAATTGCTGTGTTTCCATATCTTTCATTCCATCTGCTCGATTTCCATACAAAGACCTGATTAAATTGAGGACTTCTCCGGCTGATATTTGAAATGTCTTGGACTTTACGAAAATGCGGTTTGAATCTG
>JBDRSZ010000399.1:0-8587 GCA_043824415.1 bacterium
CATGGCGGATTCGACGTCGCGTTGGGCGGAAGCGCTCCGGGAGCTTTCGGGGCGGATGGAGGAGATGCCCGCTGAGGAAGGATTCCCTGCCTACCTGCCGACCCGTCTGGCGGAGTTCTATGAAAGAGGAGGTCTGGTCGAGACGCTTTGCGGACGCGAAGGTTCGATAACGATCGTGGGCGCGGTCTCTCCTCCGGGAGGAGATTTTTCCGAGCCGGTAACGCAACACACGAAGAGATTCGTCCGTGCATTCTGGGCTTTGGATCGAGACTTGGCCAATGCGAGGCACTATCCCTCCATCTCGTGGCTGGATTCCTACTCCGAGTATGTGGAGGATGTGACGGAATGGTGGAACGAAAACGCGGACCAGGATTGGGCCAATCTCCGGACGGAGATTCTCCATCTTCTCCAGAGAGAAGCACGGCTCCAACAGGTCGTCAAGCTGGTGGGAGCCGATGTGCTCCCAGACGCCGAAAGGCTCGTGTTGGAGGTCTGTACGCTTTTCAAGAATACGTTTCTGCAACAGTCCGCTTTTGATAAGATCGATATGTATTCGACCGTTTCAAAACAGGTCAAGATGCTCAAGATCATCGTGACATTCTACCGCTTGGGGAAAGAAGCCATACAGAAGGGAGCCACGCTCATCAAACTGAAGCGGATGAAGGTCGTCTCCGATATAGCGCGTATGAAGTTCAGCGTTCCGAATGAAGAAGTCGAGAAGCTGGATGCTCTTCAGGAGCGGCTGGAAAGAGAAATGAGGCGGTTAGGGGAAATTTATGATCGATTCTGATTCGAAGCGTCTGCTCAAGTCGAGGGAGTATCAAGGGATTGGGGGAATCGTCGGTCCTCTTCTCTTTATCGACCATATACACAACGTGGGATACAACGAATTGGTGGAGGTAAAGGGCGGGAAGGGTGAGGAAAGACTGGGCATGGTGTTGGAGACGAGCGAGGGCGCGGCCGTCGTTCAGGTGTTTGAGGGCACGACTGGGCTTTCCCTGCCCGATACTTCGGTCAAATTCCGCGGGGAACCGCTCCGGCTGCCCGTGAGCAGGGAGATGTTAGGGAGGGTATTCGATGGGCTGGGCCGTCCGACGGACGGCGGGCCCAGTCCGATTGCGGAGGAGAGGTGGAACGTAAACGGCATGCCCATTAATCCAACGGCCCGGACCTATCCTACGAAATTCATCCAGACGGGAATTTCCGCCATTGACGGAATGAACACTTTGGTTCGCGGACAGAAGCTTCCCGTATTCTCGGGATCGGGCCTGCCTCACAATCGTGTGACGGCTCAGATCGTCCGCCAGGCAAAGATCGTGGGCGAGGACGTTTCTTTTGCCATCGTTTTCTGTGCGATGGGCGTGAAACACGACGTTGCCCGAACATTCGTCGAGAATTTCGAACAAACGGGCGTATTAGAGAATGTTGTGATGTTTCTCTCCTTGGCCGATGCGCCTTCCGTGGAGCGGCTCATCACTCCGAGGACGGCTCTGACGATGGCTGAGTACTTGGCGTTCAGTGAGAACATGCACGTGCTCGTCATCCTGACAGATATGACGAATTACTGCGAAGCTCTGCGAGAAGTATCCACTCTCCGCGGAGAGATCCCGTCGCGGAAGAGTTATCCGGGGTATCTGTACTCGGATCTGGCCTCGCTCTACGAGCGGGCCGGCATGGTTGAGGAATCGACCGGGTCCATCACGCAGATGCCCATCCTGACGATGCCAAACGATGACATCTCCCATCCGGTGCCCGATTTGACGGGGTACATCACGGAGGGTCAAATCGTGCTGGAAAGGGATCTGTATCAGCGGGGGATTTATCCTCCGATCGCGGGGCTGCCCTCGCTCTCCCGTCTGATGAAGGACGGCATCGGTCCGGGGATGACGCGCGAGGATCATGCACACATCGCGAGCCAGCTCTTCGCCGCGTACGCAAAAGTGAAGGACGTCAGGGCCTTGGCCTCGGTGATCGGCGAGGAAGAGTTGACTCCGCTGGACAACACGTACCTGCAGTTCGGTGAGGCGTTCGAACGAGAGTTTCTGTCTCAGAGGGAGGATGAAGATCGGTCCATCGATGAGACGTTGGACTTGGGCTGGAAAGTGATTTCCATCCTGCCGCAGGAGGA
The DNA here is from genome assembly GCA_043824415.1 of bacterium. GTDB lineage: Bacteria > Zhuqueibacterota > QNDG01 > QNDG01 > DSAB01 > JBDRSZ01. The sequence goes on from JBDRSZ010000399.1 coordinate 2,129, forward strand.
GCTTCACCGAATCTCGGAGGAGGAGTTGGTGAAGTACTACGGGAAATAATGGATGTGCATGGTGTTCCCGTATAGGGTGTGGATTGTAAGTCTCATAGAGATGAGAATCATGATAGGAGAATGAGAGCATTCAATCGTATTACGGGTGAGTCCTTACAGCAGGATTCTCATTGGGTTACTTTCTGAGTAACCCATGGCATTGCTCAGATAATACTGTCGATGTATTGAAGGCTTTTATTCGAGGACCGGGAGATGAAATCTATCATGAAAATGAAGCAGGATGGATCAAGGCTTTTTTGGTTTTTAATGTTTCTCGTGGGATGCGGTGTGGGATTCAGTCCCTCGGATCTGTGCTTTCCCGAACTTCGAGATGCGCTGTCGACCGAAGAATCGTCCGAGATGGTGACTTTCTTGGATGGAGATAAACCTTGCCTTCGGGATGTTGTGGTTGTTATGAGGAAAAGTGCAGGACTTCAAAAAGGGATGGATGTCTTGTGGGAAAAACGAATGGAGCAGATCGACGCTGTTTCTGTGGAACCGATGTTTCCGACACAGCGAGAAAATGAGACGGATTTATCGAAAATATTTCAAATACGGATGAAGCAGGGGAGCGATGTAAGGAAAGCGGTGAATGTACTCAATCAGGATCCCTTCATTGAATGGGCGGAACCTGTATACCTAAGAGAGCTGTACTATAATCCAAACGATACGGATATCGCCAAGCAGTGGCATATCGACAAGGTGAAGGCGCGCAACGCCTGGGATGTATTCCGCGGAGACACGACGGTCGTTATCGGGATTGTCGACACTGGAGTCGATTGGGACCATCCTGATCTTGCAAAAAATATCTGGCGGAATCCGGGAGAAATACCCAACAACGGGATGGACGACGATGGCAACGGCTATATCGATGACATTCGCGGATGGGATTTCGGGAACTACGACAACGACCCGAGGCCCGATCTGAGCGGGCACGGGACTTTCGTGGCCGGCGTGGCCGGTGCGGTGACGAATAACGGGACGGGCATCGCGGCTCCGGCCTTCAACGCGAAGGTGATGCCCGTGAAATTATCGGTCGAAACCGTCAGGGGATTGCTGATGGTTTATAATTGGCCGCAGTGAATCGAATATGCAGTGAACAACGGCGCGCATATTATCAACTGCAGTTTCGGTGGAGAGGATTGGTTGAACGCAGAACGGGCGGTCATTGCATATGCACAGAGTAAAGGTGTTCTGATCGTGGCTGCTGCGGGGAACGATTTCAGTGAAACGCCTTCATATCCCGCCAGTTATCCCGGCGTTCTCTCTGTTGCGGCTACGGATAAAAACGATCGGAAGACGGATTTTTCTACTTGGGATTATACCGTGGATGTTTCGGCTCCCGGGGAAAATATCTACACGACAGAGGGTTCGAAGGATTATATCACTATTCATGGAACTTCGCTATCTTCTCCATTGACAGCCAGCATCGCTGCGCTTGTCAAGGGGTATCATCCTGATTGGGACGGAATGCGGGTGGGAGAACAGGTGAGGATTTCGGCTGATCCGATTAATGGTGTGAATATAGGCTATGAGTATAAACTCGGATCGGGCCGCGTGAATGCGCAGAGAGCGCTCACGGTTGTGTCCCCTTCGATCCGATTGACGGACTATCATCTTGTTGAAGGAACCGGATGCAACGGAGATGGGATCTTTGATCCGGGCGAAGAAATTCGCCTTACGTATCGAATAAAAAATTTTCTTCAACCGACCAGCGGGATTACAGTGACGATGAAAACAGACAATCCGTATGTGACTTTTTTGAATCCCACTTTTACGCTTTCGAGTTTAGGAACCTTGGAGGAGAAAGGAAACGAGACGAATCCGGTGCGCATTCAGATTCAACAGGGAGCGCCGAGGGGTCAACAGGTTGACGTTCTCGCAGAGATTCGGGCCGCCGGAGGGTACACGGATTTTGATTATTTAAATTTTGACATTTCGTTCTCTCATGCGGTGATTCGAGGAGGAAATGTTCTGCTGACGGTGACTTCCACGGGAAGACTCGGATTTGTCGATTTTCCGAACAATCAGCAGGGAAAAGGATTCGTCTTCGGATACGGAGGGAATCTCCTGTTTGAAGGAGCAGTCATGGCTGCCGTGAGTAAAGACAGCGTTTCCGATATGGCAAGAGGCGCTGTTTCATCCACACAGGACAAGGATTTTGATACGGCAGTCGGGGGTGAAATTCTCATCCATAAGCCGGGTGCGCTGGCCGATGAACAGGGGATTGCCGTCTTCACGGATGAGCGGGCTTCCCCATCTCTGGGTCTTCGAATCGAGCAGGCTTCCTTCGGTTTCAACGATTCCCTGAATGGGAATTACATTCTCCTGTCGTACAAAATCAGCCGTTTATCGAACAAGCCCCTGCGCGGTCTTTACTTCGGTCTCTTCATGGACTGGGATGTGGGACATAACGGATTGAATGCGAGAATCAACCTTCCGGGCTACGAGCAGGATCTCCGCTTGGGATATATATACGATAAGATTTCGTCGATGTACGGCGGGTTGTGCCTGATGAATGAAAGCGGGCTGACTGTGTATAAATCGTTGATCAACACGTACGACCTTTACGGGGGGTATACGGATGTGCAGAAATGGGAGCATCTTTCGGGGGGCATCCAGGAGACGAGCAATCCGACCGTAAATGATTATTCGCATGTCTTGGGAGTGGGTCCGCTGAGATTGGGTCCGTTTGAGACGGCGGTTGTCGGTTTTGCAGTTCTCGGCGCGGAGAGCCTGGAGAATCTGAGGATGACTGCTTTCGCTGCGAAAGCAAAATGGAATGAGCTGTTCGAACAGACGCGCGTCGGAGAGGAGGAGAGCGGATTCGCGCCTATGGATTTTGGGCTGGAAGACAACTATCCCAATCCGTTCAACCCGGAGACGACGATCGGTTATGACCTGCCGGAGAAGAGCCGGGTGATCCTGACGATCATCGATGTTTTGGGCCGCGAATTATATCGGCTTGTGGATGCAGAACAAGCTCCCGGGCATCATGAAGTGCAGTGGGACGGAAGGACTACCGAAGGGACGGCGGCCAGCGGTGTGTATCTGTACAGGCTTCAGGCAGGATCTTTTGAGAAAGTGAAGAAGATGGCTCTGCTCAGATGAAACGTGAGCGAATAGTTGGGAGGTTCCCGTGATCGGTGATATCATCATTGCAAATGTTCTGGCCAGCGGCTGCCTTGTCCTCTTGGTCTATTTTTTAGACATCAACGAGAAGGAACCTCCGTGGACGCTCGTCCGGATTTACGTTTTGTCCATTCTGCTGACTTTTGTTTTCGGGAAGCTTAAGGGATTTCTCTTTGCCCGGTACGAGTGGGAATTCTCGTCCATTGTGACGAATTATATCGTGGCCGGGCTGTTTGAGGAACTCCTCAAGTTTGGGGTTGTTTTGGTTTTTGTCTGGCCTCTCAAATCCTTCAACGAAGAGACGGACGGCATCATTTACTTTCTGATTGTGGCTGCCGGTTTTGCCGTCTTAGAGAATGTGGGCTACTCATTCCAGTTTGTCATCAGTCCTTATATATACGGTGTGAAGACAGGGGAGATGGCTTTCTATCGAGACGCGCTTCAAAAGATCGTTCTTTTCCGCGCCGTATCGGGACATATTTTCATCAACATCGTGAGCGGTTACTTTTTAGGAATGGCCAAGCGAAGACACCGGTGGTGGCTGCTGATTCCAGGATTTTTGCTCTCGGTTCTTCTGCACGGCACGTGGAATCAGATGGCGACGATAGGCGGCCTGGGATTTTATGTGCTGGGGTTTCTCGTGCTCGACATCGTCCTCTTTACGCTGTCGGTGCGGATGTCTTTCTACTTCAAATTCATGAAGCGGCTGAAGTATCGGATGAAAGAGTTGATAAAAGAGGCGAAGCGTTTGCGTCTTGACGAGGATGTTATCACATTGATGGACGGAATTCGTGCCGGCGTAGGAACTCTGCGTCAGATGGAGGGAGATGTTTTAAAAACACAGGCCAAGGAGATTACGCAGCTCCTTCCACCCCGCGTGGACGCTGTTCCGAGAGACGGGCCGGACGGACTCATCGAGAGGTTGATCAGGGTGAACGGGCTGCTGGGCAGGGATCGGCAGAAGACGGGCAAGGGATTCTGGGTGGGACTCTTCCTGATGTTCTCGGTGACGGGATTCTTTGTTCTTTTAATTTTGATGGAATTGATGTAATCAGATTGTAGTCTTTTTATTTATATTCTCTGTGTGCTCTGTGGTTGAGAAAATATTATGGCGCGTTATAAAGTCGTTCCCACAAAAACGAACCTGATAAAGCTGCGGCGTGATCTGTCTTTCATCCGGGAGGGGTACAATCTTCTGGAACAGAAACGCCAGATACTCGTCGTTGAATTGATGGGACTTGTGGATAAAACGGCGGATGCCCAGGAGAGGGTGGAGAAGGCCTTGGCTGAGGCGTTCAGGGTTCTCCAGAATGCAGTGCTTGCGATGGGAAGGCAGTGGGTGTTGAGCGTTGCGCCGGCTGTGAATATCGATTCGGACATTTCGATTACAATGAGACGTGTGATGGGGGTCAACCTTCCACGCGTCGAAATAGCGATCAAGGATATCGCACCGTATTACAGTTTCGGCGAGACTTCTTTTTGGGTGGATGAGACCATCGCACGCTTCAAGGGACTACTTCAAGATGTGGGAAAGTTGGCGGAACTTCGAATTTCTTTGATGCGTCTTGCCGAGGAAGTTCGCAAGACGATGCGGCGGGTGAATGCCTTGGAAAAGATTGCGATTCCTGATTATCGTGAATCCATCAAATATATCGAGGACACGTTGGAGGAGAGCGAACGGGAGACGTTTGCGACTCTCAAACTCATCAAGGAGAGATTGGAGAAAAAGAAAGGGTGAATTCCATGAAATCCGTGAGGAAGATTCTCCTGTATGTGGATGGCTCCGAAGAGTGTGTCGCTGCGGCGCAGTACGGCATCGCACTGGCCAAGAGCGGCGGCGCTGAGTTGACGGCGCTGTACGTTGTGAACGTGAGTCTGCTGAAGGAGCTGACCAAAGCCAGGATCTTCGTGAAGATCGAGGAAATGGACTACGAGCATGACTTGGAACAGGACGGGAAGCGGTATCTCAACTACATCTCCGAGTTGGCGCGAGCCAAGGGCGTGGAGTTGAAAACCGAATTGATCAAGGGCGTGGTTAACAGAGAAGTCGTCGAGAAGGCTGACACATGGGGTGCGGATCTTTTGGTAATGGGTGAGCTGAATCCTGTTCTTTCAAGAACGGACACTTTTCACGATGAAGCCGAACTCATTTTCCGGAAAGTGAAATGTTCCGTGCTCGTTGTGAAGGATCCGGACCGTGCAGAACGGATCTACAATGCCATTGATGCGGGTTGAGAAGAAGTTTTTTTAGGAGGATGAACAGATGCGACTCTCAGATTTATTGAGCGAAGAAACGATTACAGTATCGTTGCGTCATACAGATAAACAAGGTGTGATTGAGGAGCTTTTAGATCTCGCCATGAAGACGGGCCGGATTAAGGATCGATCCATTGCACTGAAGGCGGTGATGGACAGGGAGCAGTTGATGAGCACGGGTTTGGAGAAGGGCGTGGCCGTACCGCATGCCAAGACCAAAGCGGCCGAAGATTTGTCCATGGCGCTTGGCATTTCGAAAGAGGGAATCGATTTTCAGTCAGCCGATGGGAAACCTTCTCATCTGTTTTTCTTCCTTCTGGCACCGGAGGCTGCGGCGGGTCCGAACGTCAAGGTGCTGGCTCAGATTGCCCGACTGACCAACGCTCCGGACTTTCGTCAGACGCTCAAGGAGGCGTCCTCACCCAAGGAAGTTTTGAACATCATCGCGTCCGCGGAATAGGCGCGGCTATGCTTTTCGATACGGACACCGACCTTAAAACCGGTCTGCTTCCCAGAAGAGGATATTTCGAGGCTGAAAAATCGTGCGAAAGGAGGAGAGGCTGTCCAGCTGAAGCAATCGAACCATGAGGGTCGTGTTTTCGGTAACTTCGGACGGCCAGTGTGTGAAGAGGTCCACTTCTTGTTGAGACATGTATGAGAGGCGGACTGTTTTTTTCTGTGCGGCTTCTGCCATCGCAGCGATGAGGTCGTGTAATCGATTTTCCCTCCCGAGCGCATATCCGAAATCCAACAGTTTCAGTATATCCTTTTCGATGAATCCTCTTGCATAACAAACGGCCTCTTCGTTTTCATCAACAACCCAAAAAAGATCGGGATTCAGTCGGGGGAATCCTGCTTGACTTTTCCAGTATTTTTCGTCCCTGACGACGGGAGCCGTACGACTGCGATTCGAACGGTCGTACATGCGGATGAGAGCGGAAAGATCCCTATCAAGGTCCGCTTTTCTGTATGGCAAAGCTGTCGAGGGAGACGGCGGATGGAGGGTAAGGTCGAGCGTCGGGAGTGTGAAGT
>JBDRSZ010000400.1:0-2106 GCA_043824415.1 bacterium
GGTCATCAGTGAAGATGTGAGAGGCAATAAAAGCTCTTCGCTCCGTAGACAGTTCACAATTTTTTATGACAACCTTGTCCATCTCGATTTTCGAGGCCAGCCACACACAAACAGAACAGTTTCTGAGTGGGATCACGTCATTAGGCACAGTTCGATTGTACAAGAACTCCAAGTGAAGACCGTTCCCTGGCCATCACGATTCCCCTTGGTTACATTTGCAGCGATGTGGTATAAGAAACTATGAATCTCAACGGCACAACTCTGTACATACCACGACAAACAACGACGCTCGCTCTCTGCACAGGTGATGTTGAAACCAAAATTAGCTAAATCAAAAGAGCTCACTCAACCCCCCATCAACGGGAACATCCCTACAGGCAAAACCGTATAATCTGACATCTATGACCGACATGAATCATACATCAAACAATTCCAAAATCAATAGAACCGACAGGAGGAATCACCGTGACGAACATCCATCGACGGGACTTCCTCAAGAAGAGCGGAACCGGACTCATGGTAGCTGCATCCAGTAGCCTCTGGTACGACCTGCTCTTCGGAGGAAAAATCCCACCGTCCTCCTCATCCTTCTTCGAGGAACGCTTCGGCGTCACGCAGGGAGACATGAGGAAAATCCTGGAAGTCGCCCTCTCGAAAGGAGGCGAATTCTCGGAGCTCTTCTTCGAATACCGGATCTCCAACACCGTGCGTATGGAAGAAGACATCATCAAAGAATCCTCGGAAAGCGTCAGCCTGGGCGTGGGCATCCGCGTCCTCAAGGGCGAGCAAACCGGATACGGCTACTCCAACGACCTCACGTTCGACAAGATGAAACAGACCGCCCTGACAGCGGCCGCCATCGCGTTAAGCAGCGGTAAACTCAAAGCGGCCGACCTGACCGAAAAGAAAATCGGGCATCAGGTGTACGACCTGAACCGTCCGCTCCACAACCTGAAACTCAACTCGAAGATCGACCTCGTCAAAGCAGCCTACTCGGCCGCTCAGCATTACGACTCAAAGATCACCAAAGTCCAGGCTTACCTGACCGACGAGATCCAGTACATCACCATCGCCAACAGCGAAGGGCTCCTCGTTTCCGACGCCCGTCCGCAGGTCCGCCTCATCGCCATCGCTACGGCAGAGGACGGCAAAAATCGCAACACCGGATTCTACTCGGGCGGAGGCCGGATCGGAATCGGATATTTCGAGAAGGAGAGGACGCCCGAAACCATCGGTAAAAAGGCCGCGGAAGAAGCCGTTACCCTGCTCTCCGCCGTAGATGCCGTGGCCGGCGAGCAGCCCGTCGTCTTGAGCTCCGGCCAATCCGGCGTGATGATCCACGAAGCCGTGGGTCATCCCCTCGAAGCCGACGGAAACCGGAAGAAGACATCCATCATGTGGGACAAACTCGGGAAGATGGTCGCCAACCCCATCGTCACCATCTACGACGATCCGCTCATCCCCCACTACCGCGGAAGCCTCAACGTCGATGACGAGGGGACTGCTCCACGAAACAAGATGCTTATTGAGAAGGGAAAACTCGTTGGTTATCTGCAGGATCGTCTCTCAGCCAAGCTGATGAAAATGGAACCCGACGGTCATGGACGCCGCGAAACCTACCAGAACAATCCCATCCCGCGCATGGCCAACACGATTCTGGCCAAAGGAGACTCCGACCCTGAGGAAATCATCCGGTCCGTGAAAAAGGGATTCTACGCCGAGAGTTATCAGGGCGGACAGGTGCAGGACTCGGGCAAATTCACATTCTCCGTCAACATGGGATACCTCATCGAAAACGGCAAGCTCTCAACGCCCATCAAGAACGCCACCCTCATCGGCACGAACGTCCAGATCCTCAACGAGTTGACGATGATCGGGAACGACATGGGCTTCTTCCTGGGGACTTGCGGTAAGGACGGACAGTCCGCTCCCGTGACCGCAGGGACGCCCACGCTGAAAATCGCAAAAATGACCGTAGGAGGCCGGACATGAAAGAAGACAAAAAACTACTCCGCCTGGCCGAGGACATGGTCGCCTACGGTCGGAAGAAAGGAGCCGATGAAGTCGAAGTGTCCATCGGAGAGGGAAGCGAATTCTCCGTAGACA
>JBDRSZ010000401.1:0-7032 GCA_043824415.1 bacterium
AGGAAGAATATGGGAGTTCAGATCAAATCTCACTGGCCGGTGAGTATGTATTGCATTTTAAAAACTTAAAAATCCCGCTCTCTATCGCCTATTGGGTCAATTGGGTGCCTAAAACACCGGATCATGTTCCTCATCTTAAAACAGGTGAAGATTTTTTCAATTATTACGTTGATTATGGTTTAAGCTTTGTAGATTATCACAGCTATCAATTCCTTGACATTGATGACGACACTAATCTCAGGCATAATATTTTTATTGGTCTGAACTTTCCTTTTCGTTCTTTTTGTTTGTATTTATCAAGTCATTTGAATCTTAAATCGATTAATATTCTTAACAATTCAATAATTCCTTTGTCTTCCTTTTCTTGGCCGATGGAACGATTTAAGTCGAAAAGAACAACACTGATACTTAATCTCGGCGTTTCGTTTGCTTTTAAATCGAATGGATGAGTTCTGAGTTAAGCAAGAATTCATCCATCGGATTTGATCGTAGAAAGCCCCCTCACGGGGGCTTTTCATTATGGAATTATGTCACCCATTAGTGGTTTGATTTTCAGTTGAAAATTGTTATCTTGGATTATAGAATACAATATCAATTATAGGACGGCTGATTGTTGTTCTCTATTTGGAGAGTGCGGATGGATCGGTGTATTGGGCGTTTGATCAGCGTGAGAAGGTCTCTTCTTCTGTCTTGGATTCTGCATGAAACCTATCGGTCACATACTCAAGCTTTTTAAACGAGACACATACAAAGCCCGTGTGTTTGCTTTGGTCGGGAAGGCGGGAACGGGGAAAAGTTTTCGGGCCCGACTGATCACGGAGAAACACAATATCGACCTGATGATCGACGATGGGCTTCTTATCCGGGGGCATCGGATCCTGGCCGGTAGGTCGGCGAAGCGGGAGAAGAACCGAGTCACTGCGATGAAGCGGGCGATCTTCGAGGATCTTGAGCACGCCAGGGAAGTGAGACGGGCTTTGAGGAAGGAGAAGTTTAAGTCTATCCTGCTCATCGGTATTTCGGAGAAAATGGTAGGTCTCATCGCAGAACGTTTGTATCTGTCTTACCCTGATAAGATTATCTATATCGAAGATGTGGCTACGGAGGAGGAGATCCTCAGGGCGAAGGAAAGCAGGATGAAAAGAGGAAAACATGTGATTCCCGTACCCGTGATCGAGGTGAAACAGGATCCCTCCCAGCGTGTTCTTGATTCCATCAAGCTTTTGATGAAAACCCACCCGTTTTTTTTCTGGAAAAAAGAAACGGTTGAGAAAACGGTCGTGCAGCCGCCGTTCAGCCGCAGGGGGAGGTTGAGTATATCGGAAGCGGCTCTCAGCCAGATGATTATACACTGCATCACAGAGTATGCGAAGGATGTCATGATAAGCAAGATTTTAATCATCGGGATGCTGAGAGGGTATCGTATTGAAGTTAAATTGGATTTTCCTTTCAAGCAGAGCATACCAGATAAATTGGCCGGACTTCAGGAATACATTATTTCCAATATCGAGCGTTTTAGTGGGATTCACGTTGAGGAGCTTCATCTAACGGTGGACTCTGTTTCGAAGGAGTGAAAGTCCTATAGACAATACGAAAATAAAAGCCGTTGCGCTCGTGTCTTCTGGGCTGGACAGCCTTTTGGCTGCGAAGGTCGTTATGGATTTTGGAATCGACGTCCACGGCGTCTGTTTCACTTTCGCTTTCGATTCGTTGTCGGATAAACACAAAAGAGGAGAGATTGAAGATCTTTTCAGACCGATTGGTATGCCTCTGATGGTCGTGGATTTCACCCATGAAATTCTAACAATTCTGAAAGATCCCCAGCACGGGTTTGGATCGGGCGTCAATCCGTGCATCGATTGCCATCTTTCGATGTTCAAGAGCGCAAAGACGATGATGGACGAAATGGAAGCCAAGTTTCTCGTAACGGGTGAAGTCGTCGGGCAGAGGCCGATGTCGCAGATGAAGCACACGCTCTTCCACATCGATAAAGTATCCGGTCTGAAGAGACTCATCCTGAGGCCTCTATCGGCCAAGCTGCTTCCGACGACGCTTCCCGAGGAAATGGGATGGGTGGATCGCGAGAAGCTGTTCGGATTCTCGGGGCGGTCACGCAAGGCTCAGATAGATTTGGCTCGCAGGCTAAGCATCTCCGGCTTCAATCCCCCTGCGGGCGGGTGCATTCTGACGGAACCCAATTTCTCGCGCCGCGTGAAGGCTTTTTTCTCTCACAGAGGGAAAGACCGGATCACGGCAGAAGAACTGGAGCTCTGTCGGTTGGGTCGTCACTTCTGGCCTGAGGAGCACCTCCACGTCGTCGTGGGGAGAGATGAATCAGATAATCGCGCATTGGAGACTTTCAAGGATGGGCGGTGGGTTTTCCGGGCGGCTGATACGGAGAAGAGTCCTATCGTCCTGGCTTCCGGATTGAGAGGCGAGGACGACCGGATCATTGCAGCAGGAATCACGGCGAGGTACTGCAGTCGTGCGGTGAGAACGGATGTGCGGATACATTACGAAGGCGATGGAGAGGAAGGTATCCTTCGGGTTTCACCAATCTCGGATACTATCTTGGAGAGGTGGCGGGTTTGATCGATCTTCAATCAGATCCGATCTTTTAATCTAATGAACGGATAAAATCTACAAAATCAAAAATATTGACATTGAAAAGATTTATAATTATATTGTGCCAACCTTAATCCCTATTTTTGAGATGATTTATAAGGAGGTCATCGTGGCGCACAAAATCACGGAAGAATGCATCAACTGCGGTGCTTGTATTGATGAATGTCCCGAAGGCGCGATCACCGAAGGAGAAGAAATCTCCGCTATCGATCCGGAGAAGTGCACCGATTGCGGTTCCTGCGTTGAGGTCTGTCCGGTCGAAGCTATCGAAGAAGCGTGATTTTTTTTATACGATGAGGGGGAACGGGTCAGAATGCTAATCCAAGGCAGAGTCTTTACTCTGCCCTTTTTATTGATGCTGGTGGACGAGGCTGATGATCAAACGGGTTTTAACGATTGCGGGGTCTGATTCCTCCGGTGGAGCGGGGATTCAAGCGGATTTGAAGACGTTCCACGTGTTCGGGGTCTATGGAATGTCCGTGGTGACGGCTGTCACAGCTCAGAACAGCGTGAGTATGAACGGCGTGGAGGGAGTGTCCGCCGGATTGGTGGGCCTCCAGTTTGAGTCGGTTCTGACCGACATTGGAATCGATGGGATCAAGACGGGAATGCTGCACAGTGCTGAGATCGTACAGGTTGTAGCGGAGAAGCTGAGAGAGAGCAGGATTCCCTTCGTTGTTGTGGATCCCATCATGGCAGCCAAGGACGGGAATATGCTGTTAGAGCGAAGGGGCGTGGACATCATGAGAGAAGCTTTGATACCAGTAGCCACGCTCGTAACGCCCAACATACCCGAGGCGGAGATTCTCTGCGGGATGCCGGTTCGTTCTGTTGAGGAGATGAAGGACGCGGCACGCAAGATTCACGATATGGGGTGCGGCGCCGTAATCCTCAAGGGGGGACATCTGGCCGGAGATGCGATCGATGTGCTGTTCGACGGCGCAGATTTCTTCCGATTCACCGCCCGCCGGATCGATACGAAGAATACGCACGGAACAGGATGTACGTATTCAGCTGCTATTGTGGCCAACCTTGTGAAGGGAAAATCCCTTCCGGAAGCCGTACGCATATCTAAGAAGTTTGTGACGGATGCCATAGAGCATTCGTTTTCTCTGGGGAAAGGACACGGTCCGTTGAATCACTTTGTACCGGCAAGGTATGCAGGAGACGTTTCGGATGAATGATCGCCCGAAACGAACGTTCCTTCTTCACTCCTGCTGCGCACCCTGCATGACGCATCCGGTGCAGGCCTTAAAAGAAATGTTTTCTGTGACGGTCTTCTTCTTCAACCCGAACATCCATCCTCGTATCGAATGCCTGAATAGAGAGGGTGAAGCGAGACGGTTGGCCGAGAAGTGGAACATTCCCCTCATCGTCGGAGAATATAACTCGAATGCGTGGTTCAAGGCAGTCGAGGGGTACGAAGAGGAACCCGAGGGCGGTCGTCGCTGCGAGATCTGCTATGGATTCCGATTGGAGAGAACGGCACAGGAGGCTAAACGTCTCGGAATCGACTATTTCAGTACGACGCTGTCTGTGAGTCCGCATAAAAAAGCGGCCGTCATCAACCGCATCGGAAAAGAAGTCGAGGATGTGCACGGCGTTTTTTTTTATGAAGCCGATTTCAAGAAGAACGATGGATTCAAAGAGAGTTGTCGTCTGAGCGAAGCGGAGGGGTTGTACCGACAGAATTATTGCGGGTGCAGGTTCAGCTTGTGGAGGATGGCATGATCGATTCATACGGTTTTGGACACATCGTCGTAGATAAAATTCCATACAAGAATGATGTCATCGTTTTTACGGATCGCGTGCAAACCGAGTGGTGGCGGAAGGAAGGACACAAGCTTCAACTGGAGGATATCGAAGGGGCGCTGGATGAGGCGCAGCCGCGAGCGCTCATTGTTGGGACGGGGAAGTTTGGGATCATGAATGTGTGCGATGACGTGAAAAAATTTCTTATTGAGCGGAGCATCACACTTTATGCCGAGCCGACGGAGAAAGCCGTGAAAATCTACAATCGTCTGATTCTGACGGACGATAAAATTTTAGGGGTTTTCCATTTGACGTGCTGAGGGGAGGTTCATCGCTCGATGTCGAATAGCCACTCTCCAATATCTTACCAAACTTCCGATCACTATTACAACCTTTGACAATATCGTTGTACTCAACACAAAGTGGTTTTCGGATTTTTATCGGAGACCTCACCTAAATCCTCTCCTTGAAAAAAGGAGAGGACCACATTGTGAAATCCGAAAACCACTTTGGTTCGACTATATCAACGGAGTATATTGAATCGGATGAGCCATGTGTTCTGTTGGAGGCTCGTCCGGACGAAATCGAGGCGGAAGATATTCAAAGCATCGCCGATGCCCAGACCGAGTTCGCGGTAACCCGTCTCGGCTGTTGTAGAAGGGATGTTCAAGTCGGCAGCGAGGTTTCTACTCTTCTCGGTTAATGAACTCCATCCCGTTCCGCCCCACAGCGTCATCTTGAATAATTTTATCCACCCCCATTTCAAACCGAGGTCGTAGAATGCACTCCCTTTGATGGTGTATTCCAGTGTCGTGTAGGCCGCGCGGTCTCCGGTAAAGGCTTTATAGTCGACGCCCCGGAGGTTTCCGTGATAGTTGAGGAATGTCGTTCCTCCGAAGTCGAACCACCGCTGCGGCGTCAGAGCGCCCCACGATGCGGCGCCCGAAACGTAGAAATGCAAGTCGCTGTGATAGGTGATTCTCCAACGCTTCCGAAGGTTCGCTCTCATGAAGCGATACGAAAAATCGCTCTTGAGGATGTCAGGGTCCGTGTGCTCGAACTGTAGATCGGCATCCAGGTCGTTGGAACGATAAAGCAGCTTTGCCTGTATTCCTTGAAAGTGACCGTCGAGGATACCGGGATTGTCGCGGAAAGGGCGATTGTTACGAAAAATGCTGAATCGTGTATTATTCAAAGCGGTTTTTTCGTTTTGAGAAATGAACGTCAGTTTCAGAGCGAGTTGATCCGTCAGACGGCAACCAACTCCGATATTGCCGCCTTCCTTATAGTAGTAGTCCCGATAATCCCCTTTGTAGACCAGGCTCGTGAATGTGTTGTTGGCTGTGGAGATAAGTCGGCGGTTTTCTTCGTAACCGATAGTGCTGTACAAGGATCCTTCGAGGAACCATCTTTTCTCGCGGTTTATATGCCATAGGGTGGCAGCCTCTGCTTTCCATTCTTTATCGTGGAGACCATATCCTGCATGGATAGAAACGGATGTGTAATTCACCGGCCAGTTGGATGTCACAAATCCGTAATGGAGGCGCAATCCCTCCACCCGGTTGTAGAGAAAATAATCCCCGAGGGACTGGACGAATCGAAGATGCCGGGCAAATCTCTGATTGAGGAGCGCCATGGAGGCTTCGCGGGCCATGTCTTCGGAACCGATGAACTCTGAATAGATTTCCGAACCGATTAAACGATTCCGGATCTGGCCGATGATCCGCTGTTCTTCTTCCCGTGACAGCCTATTGGGATAGGGCAATTCGTCGAATACCTCTTGTTCTAATTTGGGATCGCGGGCGTAGACGATTTTCTGATGCGTCCAGAGGGAAGTATCAGGAATATCAGGATTCACGGTGTACGATTCGAATTTGATGTATCGGTGAATCTTGAAGTTCATACCCCACATGCCGATATCGAATTCCTCCTCCATGGACGTCGGCAGCCAGTATGATCCATACAGGAGTTCTTTTTGTGTCTTGACGCGGTGGTTGTTGGAACCCGTGACGAAGGTGCGGAAAAGCCGGCCTTCCTGCTTGGCGGCTTGTTCGAAGAGGGACGCGGCTTCGTTTAAGGCGATGTCCGATCCGACGACTTCATGACGGTAGGCGTCTATGAAGAAATTACCGGCGACAGCAGGAATATCCTTGTCTTTTGGAGTCACTTGTACTGCGAAGATTCGGTTTTCACCGAATCCGATTTCATGGTCGAGACGGTAGTCGTATATTGAATCAGCGCCCGGCGCGAATGGGTAGAGGGGCCAGAGGACCATTTTTTCTTTATTTTCCGAATCGGCGTGGATTCCGAGCGCGGACGGATCGTAGATAAAATGAAAAGGATTTGGGAGCGGTAAATCGTCGTTGACTCTCATCCTTGTCGAGTCCGGCCGGACGTCGCGCAGCGCACGAACGATCATCCTGAGCGAGTCCGGTTTTATCCAGAGCCCGTCGAAGTAGTATTCGTTCATGTAGGGGACGATATTCACTTCGAGGGGTGAGAATCCGAAATAGATGTAGGTTTTAGAGTGTCCCTTGAATGAGACGGCCTGGATCGCTTCGTACGAAAGTCTGCTTTTTTCCTGCACGGCCCGAATAAGGGCCTTAAAGTCGTCTTGTGCGTGAAGGGAATTGGGAGTGGAGAAGACGGTATTCC